>NZ_KV832458.1:0-764 GCF_001837455.1 Streptococcus sp. HMSC068F04 | reverse complement strand
TTTTGTGACTTTAAGTCCGTTTCGCTCCGAAGGTGCGAAACAAATAAACCACCCGCTATGCGGGTGCGCATCGAAGGTTATACCGTCATAACAAAAACACTCCAAACGAGTTACAATATGGGTGTTCAAGCCAATTGTAAAACGAAAGGAGTTAAGACTATGGCGCAAAAAGCTCACAGTTTATCACATACAAAATGGATGTGTAAGTACCACATTGTATTTACACCTAAGTATAGACGAAAAATAATCTATAATCAATATAGGAGTAGTCTGGGAGAGATTTTTCATAGACTATGCCAATATAAAGGCGTTGAAATAATAGAAGGCCACTTAATGCCAGATCATGTTCATGCTAGTAAGTATACCACCACGAATGAGTGTAGCTAGTTTTATGGGATATTTAAAAGGTAAAAGTGCCTTAATGATGTTTGATAAACACGCCAATTTAAAATATAAATTTGGGAACAGACATTTTTGGCAGAAGGATATTATGTAAGTACGGTAGGACTAAATGAAGCCACAATTAAGAAATATATCCAGGAACAAGAGAAGCATGATATCGCTTTGGACAAATTAAGCGTTAAAGAATATGAAAATCCCTTTAGGGATAATGGTAAGTAATGCGAATGCCTCTTTGAGAGGCTTGTGACGAGTCAAAAGCAATAAGGCTTGAACAAAGTGAAAGCCAGCGTCTTTAGGCGCTGGCTGGTAATATGGGCTTATAGCCCTTGATCAAACCACCCGTTAGACGGGTGGTTATGATT
>NZ_KV832457.1:0-42870 GCF_001837455.1 Streptococcus sp. HMSC068F04 | reverse complement strand
CCACCCGTTAGACGGGTGGTTATGATTTAAGATAATCAGCTTTTTTGAATAACGGTTATTTTTCTGATGAAATAAGCGTAGCAACAAAATATGATACTTGCCAATAGACTAATCAATAAACCTGTCTTAAGACCATAGGGAATGAAGGTTAGAACAACTTTACCTTTCCCACTAGGGACATCGACTTTCATGAACCCCTTTTGAGCTCTATGAATCTTAACTTTTTTATGATTTATGGTCGCTGTCCACCCCTTATCGTATGGAATGGTGAAGAATAGTGAGGCATTCGTTTTACTACTATAACCAACGAACACTTTATTATTTGACGTCGTAACCTTGCTATCACGTTCATTAATAGTATCCATAGCTATCTGATAGTTTTGAGTATCAAGGGCATAAAAACTAGGATTATCAAAGGATATTGCTTTATTGCCAGGAAAACTAAGTTTGATGGTAACCATTGATTCTGTTTCAAAGTAGCCAAGATCGAAGAAATCAAAGGTATTGTCAGTAACTTGATTCCTTGTCACACCATTTACAGTAATTGACAGAGAGTGGTTATTGTCATCGGACCAAGAAATGTTAGGAATACTAACATAGAGTTGACTATGTGGTGGAGCGATAACTCGATAGGTGATTGTTACAAAATCTTTATTCGAGTTGCTAACGTTTTTAGCCACGCGCTGATTCAAAGACTTAGCATCTTGATCAAATAGTTGAGATGGAGCTCGTTTAAAATATGTTAAGTTAAGTCCAGATAGAGCATTTAGCAAGCTAGTTTGATTGTCAAGCGTATTGACAGTGAAGTCAATATTCTTGTAAATACTATCAGTTAAGATAGCAAGCTGGCTTGCATTATTATTTTGATAAAGCCCTATTGTTTTTTCAGAAGTTACGTGATTAAAACCATACTTATTAAGGTCAAAGTTCGATAAATTATATTTTATTCCGAAGAGACTATCAGCGATAATGGTGTTATTTTGGTAACGTAGGTTTAAATTAGTCCCTTCAGATTTGAAGCCTAACCTATCGAGTGTTGAGCTTGAAGCAGTATTTCGAATGGATGAAAACTGAGAGATACCATTATAGTTGAATTTCATACTGTCGTTACCGGTTTGAGCCTCTAACCTTTCAGTACGGTAAAAAGTCTTATTCGCTTGCTTAGTATCTGAAACTAGTTTTGTAATGGCAGACATATTTCGTAGATAGCCTTCACGAGTTGGGAATACCCACTCATTTCCCAGAGCTCCAACAACATAGTAAGTACTTAATGCAAGCTCAAAAATGCAGAATAAGAAGGTGAAACAGCGAAAAACACTCCCAGGAATTTGCTGTCTAAAATAGCTAATAAATAGAATGGCATAGGCTAGAAGAAATGCTAAGCTTAATAGCCAGGAGACAGATTCAATAAAGCTATAGTGAGATTGGAAAATCCAAGTTAGTAAGTAAGCGGTACTCAATCCTAAGAAAGATAGGAGGAGTCTTTTAAAAGAAAAGTTTTTAATTCGGTTGAGTGTTTCTCCTGCCAAAAGAACAATTAGGAGAGATAGGAGCCAAGAATAGCGATGGAGAAACATGTTGGGTGCATGCATGCCTTGCCAAAACAAATCAAGAGGCTGTAAGTAGAAGCTAGCGATAAAGAAAGCTACTAATAGGAGATAACCTATACGTAATGATAGCTTGACTTCCCTACTAATAAAGAAAAGTAGAAAAAGAATCAAAGGTAAGATTCCAACATAGATCATAGGGATTGATCCAAATTTAGTAGTATCGTAAACTCCAACGAGATTTTTCGCAAAGAAGTCAAAATAATAGGTGGACTCTGTCAACAAACTTGACGCACCTGTAAACTTTTCACCATGTGTGGTCAAGTCAAGTAGTGTAGGTAGTAACATGACAGCACTACTTAAACCAGCGAGTATAGAGACAATTCCAAAGTCTATGAAATGAAGAATCTTACTCTTCCATCCCTTGATAGTTATCAATTGTACTATGGTGTAAAGGGTTAGGAAAATAGCCATCATATAACCAAAATAGTAATTTTGGATAAAAAGACAGGTTAGGCTAAAAAAGTATAAGCCCCGTTTATTGAATCTTAGTAAGAGATGTAAACCTAATATGATTAGAGGTGCTAGAATAAAGGCATCTAGCCAGGTATTAATTTCTAACTGACTGGTAGCGAAGCTCATCAAAGCAAATCCTGTAGAAAGACATAGGATGAAACTTCTTGACACTTTTGTAAAGAGCCGCTTAAAACTAAAAGCTCCTGATAACCCAATAAGCCCGAATTTAATTAGTGTTATATAATAAAAAGCATCGGCCATTTGGTTGACAGTAAAGAAATAGTAAAGTGGAGACAAGAAGGAACCTAGGTAATAGCTTGTTAAAGCATAGAAATTAAGCCCTAGACCACTTGTAAAGGTGTAAAAGAGGCTCCCATCTCCATGAAGTATATTCCGAAGTCCAGTTGCAAAAATCACATACTGATGAAATCCATCACTTGTTAAAATAGTCCGCTCACTACCAGGATAGATTTTTTGGCTATACAGCACCCCTATCATGATTAGTACTGGCAAGAAAAAAGCAGCCAGATAAAATAATAAAGTCGTATGGTATTTTTTATTTGTCATAATGATACTAAGACAGGTTGGGATATCCCAACCTGCATCTTTTTATAGTTTAATCAGCCCATAGTGCTTTGACTTTAGCTTGCACTTCTTCATTTTCAAGGAACTCATCATAAGTTTCATCAATACGGTCAATAACCCCATTTTTAGAAACAACTACGATGTGGTTCGCTATTGTTTGGATAAATTCATGGTCATGACTGGCAAAGATAACAGACTCTTTGAAGTCACGGACGCCATCATTCAGACTTGAGATTGATTCCAAATCCAAGTGATTAGTAGGATCATCTAGAAGAAGGACGTTAGATTTCAAAAGCATGAGTTTAGAAAGCATGACACGTACCTTTTCTCCCCCTGAGAGAACACTAACAGATTTATTAACCTCATCCCCTGAGAAGAGCATACGCCCAAGGAATCCACGCAAGAAGGTATCGTCATCTTCACCTTTTTCGGCAAATTGACGGAGCCATTCGAGAATTGATTCACCGGATGCAAAGTCTTTAGAATTGTCTTTTGGAAGGTAAGAACGGCTAGTAGTAACACCCCATTTGATTGTACCTTCGTAGTCAATATCACCGGCAAGAGCACGAATCAATGCAGTTGTTTGAATATCGTTTTGACCGATGATGGCAGTCTTATCTCCTGGTCGTAAGATGAAACTAATATTGTCAAGAATAGTCTCACCATCCATCTTAACAGTGAGATTTTCAACTGTTAGAAGGTCATTACCGATTTCACGCTCTGCTTTGAAATTGATGAATGGGTATTTACGACTTGATGGGACGATTTCTTCTAGCTCAATTTTATCAAGCATTTTCTTACGAGAAGTCGCTTGTTTAGATTTTGAAGCGTTGGCAGAGAAACGAGCAACGAATTCTTGAAGTTCCTTAATTTTTTCTTCTGCTTTGGCATTACGGTCAGCCTGCAAGCGTGCAGCCAATTCTGAAGATTGTTTCCAGAAGTCATAGTTACCGACATAGAGTTTGATTTTACCAAAGTCAAGGTCGGCCATATGCGTACACACCTTATTCAAGAAGTGACGGTCATGGGATACGACAATGACCGTATTTTCAAAATCAATCAAGAAATCTTCAAGCCAAGAGATTGACTGGATATCAAGACCATTGGTAGGTTCGTCAAGAAGAAGTACATCAGGTTTACCAAAGAGTGCTTTTGCAAGGAGAACCTTGACCTTGTCACCATTAGCCAATTCACTCATGTTTTGATAGTGAAGGTCTTCTGAGATATTTAGATTCTGAAGCAATTGTGAGGCTTCGCTTTCAGCTTCCCAACCACCTAATTCAGCAAAGAGTCCTTCTAGTTCAGCAGCACGGACACCATCTTCATCTGAAAAATCTTCTTTCATGTAGATGGCATCTTTTTCTTTCATGATATCGTAGAGACGTTCATTACCCATGATAACAACATCGATAACGCGTTCTTCTTCATAGTCAAAGTGGTTCTGACGAAGGACAGAAAGACGTTCATCAGGACCAAGAGAGATGTGTCCTGTTGTTGGTTCGATATCACCAGCTAAAATTTTCAAAAAAGTAGATTTACCAGCACCATTAGCACCGATAAGACCATAAGTATTACCTGGCGTGAAGGCAATGTTAACATCATCAAAAAGTTTACGATCGCTAAAACGAAGCGATACATCTGATACAGTAAGCATATAATATCCTTTATTTTTATTCTTAACTACTATTTTACGAGAAATTAGACTTTATTTCAATCGATTTTACAAGGGATTAATAAAGTCATTTGGAACTCTTTGGTAATCTTTTTGGAGGCTAAATCCACGTCCCATAACTGTAGAAGCAGGAACAATGACGATAAAGGCAGTTTCATCTATTTTTTGGATTTCTTCTTGGACTTTTGGAACCTCATGAGTTGACAAGGTAGTCATAATCATATTTTGTGCATGTCCGGTATGTCCACCAAGAACTGGGATTTTTGTTGCTCCTCGATCAGCCACTCTAGTGATGTAGTTTAGGATTTGTTCACTATTTTGCGAAATGATTAGAAGATTTCGTGATGAATTGAGTCCGACCATCATTTTATCAATTGTAAGAGAAACAACTCCAAGTGAGAGAATGGAATACATAACAGTATCAGGAGGAAAGGCAATAGCACTGATTGCGACAATGATTCCATCGACAATAAGTAGTACCATTCCTAGTGGGAGTGGCGTATATTTGTTGAGAATTTGTGTGATAATTCCAGTTCCTCCAGTTGAGGAATTTCCATAAAAAACTATTCCTAGTCCTAACCCTAATACAATTCCCCCAAAAATAGCAGCCAACAAAGGTTGTTTGGTGAGTGTAGGTAATCCCTCAGTTAATTTAATAAAAGTTGGGAAGACAAGAGACCCATAGAAGGTTTTTAGGAGAACTTCGCGGCCAAGAAAGCACCAACATAAAATTAACAAAGGGATGGTTGTTGCTAAGACGAAGTTAGCATTATTCCAACCAAAAAGGGCGTTTAAACTAATGGCTAGCCCTCCGACACCACCTGAAGCAATATTATTCTTAACTAAAAGTGAGTTATAGCCAACCGCAGCAATAAAAGAACCGAGTGTAACTAAAAGTATGTCTATTATTCGACGTTTCATATAATATCTCCTAGAAATGATATTCTTATTATCAAGTCTTTTTAAGTTTCCGTCAAGTAATGACTATTTTGGTTGTATCTGAGGTTGTGTTTCACGTGAAACTAGAAACATAATCTTGACAAAAATAGATAAAACAATGTAGAATAATAGTCATCAGAAGAGTAATTCTATCCTTTTTTATAGAGAGCTGGTGGTTGCTGAAAATCAGTATGAAGGTGGAATGAATGGGCTGAAGAGAATTGACGATTAACGTGAACACATAAACGTTAGGTTTGGCACCCCTTATCGTGCAACTTCTTTGTTGAGAAGGTTTGAGATGATAGCTGCAGAAAGAGTTATCAACTGAGGTGGTACCGCGTATCAAAAGTGATTAACGCCCTCACGCATGTTTTTGCGTGGGGATTTTTTTGTATTAGAGAGGTAATTATATGACGAAACCTATTATTTTGACGGGAGACCGTCCAACAGGGAAACTTCATCTAGGACACTATGTTGGTAGTTTAAAAAATCGTGTCCTTTTACAAGACGAAGATAAATATAACATGTTTGTCTTCTTGGCTGATCAGCAAGCTCTTACGGATCACGCAAAAGAGTCAGAAATCATCAAAGAATCGATTGGGAATGTTGCTTTAGATTATCTCTCTGTAGGTTTGGATCCAGCTAAGTCAACTATTTTCATTCAAAGTCAGATTCCTGAGTTGGCTGAGTTGACTATGTATTACATGAACCTAGTTTCATTGGCACGTTTAGAGCGTAACCCAACGGTTAAGACGGAAATTGCTCAAAAAGGCTTCGGAGGATCTATTCCAACAGGATTTCTAGTTTATCCAATTTCTCAGGCAGCTGATATCACGGCCTTTAAAGCAAATTATGTTCCTGTAGGTAATGACCAAAAGCCAATGATTGAGCAGACACGTGAAATTGCACGTAGCTTCAATCATACTTATAATTGTGATATTTTGGTTGAGCCAGAGGGAATCTACCCTGAAAATGAAGCTGCAGGGCGCCTTCCAGGTCTAGATGGTAATGCTAAAATGTCTAAATCCTTGGGGAATGGAATCTTCCTTTCAGATGATGAAGATACTGTTCGTAAAAAAGTCATGAGCATGTATACGGATCCAAATCATATTCGTGTGGAAGATCCAGGTCAAATTGAAGGTAACATGGTTTTCCATTATCTTGATATCTTTGGTCGCGAAGAGGATGCTACTACAATTGCTGAAATGAAAGAACATTATCAACGAGGTGGTTTAGGAGATGTGAAGACAAAACGTTATCTTCTAGAAATCTTAGAACGTGAGTTAGCTCCAATTCGTGAACGCCGTTTAGAATATGCCAAGGATATGGGAGAAGTTTTCCGTATGCTTGAAAAAGGTAGTCAAGCAGCGCGTGAAGTTGCTGGACAAACATTGGCAGAAGTAAAAGAAGCAATGGGAATTAATTATTTCTAAGAAATAAAAAGTAGGGACTCAAGATAATCTAGAGCCCTATTTTTATTTGGAAAAAGGTTTTCTTAGAATCTTATGCGAAATCTGTTGACAAATCATTTTAGCATGATATGATATTATCAATTAAAAAATAGACTGGGGTTTCTGTACCTCAAAACTTTGAGAAAAGAGGACGATTATAATGTCAAATTGGGACACTAAATTCTTGAAAAAAGGTTACACTTTTGATGACGTATTGCTTATTCCTGCGGAAAGTCATGTTCTACCAAACAACGTCAACTTGAAGACGAAATTGGCTAAAAATTTGACATTAAATATCCCAATTATCACTGCAGCCATGGATACGGTCACAGATAGTAAGATGGCTATCTCAATTGCTCGTGCAGGTGGTTTGGGTGTCATTCACAAAAACATGTCTATTGCGGAACAAGCTGAAGAAGTTCGAAAAGTAAAGCGCTCTGAAAATGGTGTCATCATTGATCCATTCTTCTTAACGCCTGAAAATAAAGTTGCTGAAGCTGAAGAGTTGATGCAACGTTACCGTATTTCAGGGGTTCCAATTGTTGAGACACTTGAAAATCGTAAATTGGTTGGTATTATCACAAACCGTGATATGCGTTTTATCTCTAATTACGATACTCCAATTTCAGAACACATGACTTCTGAAAAATTGGTCACTGCTCCAGTTGGAACAGATCTTGAAACAGCTGAAAGTATTCTTCATGAGCATCGTATTGAAAAGCTACCTCTAGTTGATGAAGAAGGTCGTTTGTCAGGACTCATTACTATTAAGGACATCGAAAAAGTTATCGAGTTTCCTAATGCAGCTAAGGATGAATTCGGTCGTCTTTTGGTCGCAGGTGCTGTAGGGGTTACTTCTGATACCTTTGAACGTGCAGAAGCTCTCTTTGAAGCAGGCGCAGATGCTATTGTCATTGATACTGCACATGGTCATTCAGCAGGTGTTCTTCGTAAAATTGCTGAAATTCGTGCCCACTTCCCAGATCGTACTTTGATTGCAGGAAATATTGCAACAGCTGAAGGTGCGCGTGCACTTTATGAAGCAGGTGTCGATGTCGTTAAAGTAGGTATCGGACCAGGTTCTATTTGTACAACACGTGTGGTTGCGGGTGTAGGTGTTCCTCAAGTCACTGCTATTTACGATGCTGCAAGTGTTGCGCGTGAATACGGAAAAACAATTATTGCTGATGGTGGTATCAAATACTCAGGTGATATTGTAAAAGCTCTTGCAGCAGGTGGTAATGCTGTAATGCTTGGTTCTATGTTTGCTGGTACTGATGAAGCACCAGGTGAAACTGAGATTTTCCAAGGTCGTAAATATAAATCATACCGTGGTATGGGATCAATTGCAGCGATGAAGAAGGGATCAAGCGATCGTTACTTCCAAGGTGCAGTTAATGAAGCGAATAAACTTGTTCCAGAAGGAATTGAAGGCCGTGTAGCTTATAAAGGTTCTGCTGCTGATATTGTATTCCAATTGATTGGCGGTATCCGTGCAGGTATGGGTTATACAGGTGCAGAAGATATTCAGGTTTTACATGACAAAGCTCAGTTTGTTGAAATGTCAGGTGCAGGACTTATTGAAAGTCACCCTCACGATGTTCAAATTACCAACGAGGCGCCTAACTACTCAGCTCATTAATAAACATAAAAGTACTTATCTCAGATAAGTACTTTTTGTTTACAGAGATATTTACAATAAGTTTACAACGTATTTACGTGATTATGGTTGTTGATAAAAGGGTTTAGGCGAAAATGATTTACAGCTTATTGGGTAACGCTTGTCACATGTGTCAATCACGAAAAATAGAAAAACAAGTCATTTAATCGACTTGTTTTTCATAAATATCACCATTCTTAACTAAGAAGGTCTTTAAATCAGGTGGTAGGTTACTCAGATGATCAAGTGAAGTTGTCGTCATGAAGGTTTGAACCTCTTCGTCAATACTTTCTAACAGTTTAAGTTGACGGTGATTGTCAAGCTCACTCATGACATCATCGAGGAGAAGAATAGGAAATTCACCTGTTACTTTTTTTATCAGAGCAATCTCAGCCATTTTTAAAGAAAGTATGAGACTACGTTGCTGCCCCTGACTACCGAAAGATGCGTTCATGTCATTAATGTAAAATGTTAAATCATCCCTATGCGGACCAACACCAGTGTTCTTTTTGAAGATATCTCTTTTGTGATTTTGCTTTAACGTGGTTAAAAATGATTCGCGAATAACTTTGTTATTTTCCAGTGGGATATTAGATTCGTAGGAGATTTTAAGGCGCTCTATCTGATTTGAGAGGTTACTATGATGTCTATCTGCCTCCTCCTCTAATTGCTTGATAAATTCTAGTCTATGTTCGATAACTCGTGTTCCAAAATCGGAAAGCTGTTCATCTAACACTGAGAGGAAATTAATGTCTACATTGTCAGTAGATTTGAGATAAGCATTACGTTGTTTGAGTACATGATTATAACTTGATAAGTCTGAGAGATAAACAGGCTTAATCTGTCCTAAATCAATATCTATAAATTTACGTCTCAGGCTTGGAGATCCTTTTACAAGTTGTAAATCCTCAGGAGCAAATAGCACCACAGTCATGTGACCGATATAATCGGATAATTTAGCTTGTTTGAGGTGGTTAACCTTTGTTATGCGTCCTTTATTAGATAAACTGATTTCCAGAGGTAGCTTCCCACTATGACGATGCACGATGCCGTTAAGTTTGAGAGTATTTTGTTGAAATTGAATCAGTTCTTTATCTGAACGGGTCCGATGACTACGTGTCAATGCTAGAAAATAGATGGCCTCAAGAATATTTGTTTTTCCTTGGGCATTGCGACCAAGAAAAATATTGAGATGAGGTGAGAAGCTCACAGAGGCTTCAGTATAATTTCTAAAGTGTTGAATATCAATTTTTTCGAGCCACATAGTTAGGTTCCTGGGAAACGAACGGGTTTTCGTTTAGTTTTATTGCTTTCTTTTGACGGATGTGCTTTTTGTTTCTTTTTATTATCCTGATTCATTTTTTTAACAATGGCAGCAACACGTGCTTTTTCAGCGACTGCTTTTTGATGTTCTTCAATTTCATTTGTCGTAGGAGCTACAATCGTTATTTCAAGTTCCTCAGACGGAATGGTAATAACATCTCCATAACGAAGTTTTTTTCCACGACGTTTTTCATCCTCACCGTTGAATAAAACGGTATTCTTAGCCAAGAAACCTTTTATAGCTCCTCCACTATGAATGATACTTAATTCTTTTAAAAGTGCCTGCAGTGTGATGTATTCACCAAATAATTTATATTCCATAGTACCTCAACTTTCTCTTGAGATAAGATAGCATAAAAATGGTATAATTGGAAGCATAAACTTTTTAGAGGTTATCAATGAAAATTGCTGATGGTGTCTATGTACACTTCATTCCAACACAAAAATATAAAACTAATCGTATTGTTTTTCGAATGACAGGATCTTTGAATAAACAAACAATTGCTAAACGAGCCCTAGTTTCACAAATGTTAGCTACAGCCAATCAGACGTATCCAACAGTACAGTCTTTTAAAGAGAGACTAGCTTTTCTTTATGGAACACAGTTGTCAACTAGAGTGTCAACTAAAGGATTGACACATAGCGTTGACATCGAGTTGACATATCTGAAAGATACCTTTATCCCTACGAATGATGGATTGTTTTGGGAAGTGCTAGGATTTTTGAAAGAGTGTCTTTACAAGCCACTGTCAAGAGTAGCCCAATACCAAAATAAAGTATTTGACATAGAAAAACAAAATTTAATGACATACCTGGATGTTGACACGGAGAATAATTACTATTACAGTGAAGTTAAAGGAAGAGAGCTTTATTTTGTAAATGAGGGCTTGAAAGTTCCAAAATATGGTCAAGCAGAACTTGTTGAAGCAGAGACCTCGTTTACAGCTTATCAAGAATTTCAAAGTATGTTGACAAGAGATCGTATTGATATCTTTATGGTTGGAGAATTTGATGATTATCAAGTACTCCAAGCTTTACATCGTTTTCCTTTGGAAGGACGTCAAGTTGATTTACAGTTTAGCTATAGTCAACCTTATGTCAATGTTGTGAAAGAAAAGATAGAACCTAGACAGAGTAGTCAATCTATTTTACAGCTAGGGTACCAATTTCCGTGTCAATATGGAGATAAAGATTACTTTGCTTTAATTGTATTCAATGCAATGTTCGGTGAATTTGCCCATTCAGCCTTGTTTACAACACTTCGAGAAAAGGAAGGGTTGGCTTATTCAATTAGTAGTCAATTTGATATCTTTACAGGTTTACTAGAAGTTTACGCTGGAATTGAAAAATCTAATAGAGATCAGGCTATGCGAGGAATTAGTAGAGAATTGAATTACATTAAATTAGGACGTTTTTCAAGCTCTCTCCTGAATCAAACCAAAAAAATCATACGAATGAATGCTCTACTCTCTGAAGATCATGCCTTAACATTAGTGGAACAACGTTTTAATAAGGTGATTTTTGGCGATAAAAGTCTTTCATTGGAGAATTGGTTAGATGAGATTGAGAAGGTTACTAAAAAAGATGTTTGCCGTGTAGCACGTCAAGTTAAGCTACAGAGTTTGTTCTTTTTAGAAGGAGTGTCTTAAAATGGCTGCTTTGAAGAAACGTTATTATCCAAAAATTGATGAAGAAGTTTATTCAGCAATTTTAGATAATGGTATGTCTTTATCAATCATTAAGAAAAAAGGATTTGTAGAAAAAGTCGCCTTTTTGTCAACAAATTTTGGGGCGCTAGATAATCACTTTTATATTGATGGTGAGTCACAATCTTACCCTGCAGGTATTGCTCATTTTCTTGAACACAAGCTATTTGAGGATGAGCAGGGAAGGGATGTGACATTGGATTTTGTCAAGCTTGGAGCTGATGTCAATGCTTTTACAACATTGGAGAAGACAACATATTATTTTTCTACCCTTGACCACTTTGAGGAGTCTTTAGAGCTTTTATTAAAGTTTACATCGAGCTTTACAAGTTCTGAAGATGCTGTCAATCATGAAAAAAGAATTATTGAACAAGAAATAAATATGTATCAGGATGATCCTGACTACAGAGTTTATCTAGGTTGTTTACAAAGTTTGTATCCTAATACTATATTAGGACAAGACATTGCTGGAAGTGTTGATAGCATTGAAGAAATTACTGTAAAGGACTTAAAAGATAATTTTGATTGCTTTTACAGGCCAGCAAACTGTCATCTCGTCTTAGTGGGCAATTTTGATGTTGAAAATATTTACAATTTTGTCAATGAAAAACAAAGTAAGTTTACACCACCTGAGAGAATAGTCGAGAAAGAAAAGCACCCCATTGAGTCAGATATCCAAAAATTAGATAGTCTTCAAATGGAGATATTCATCTCAAAACTAGCCATTGGTTTTAAGAGTGTTCCTTTTACTGATAATCGTATGAGAGAAAACATACTGGTACAGTTATTGTTCAATTTACTGTTTGGCTGGACGTCTCCTTATTATCAAAATTGGTATGCTGAAGGAAAAATAGACGAGTCTGTGTCAATTGAATACGAGGTATCTAATCGATATTCATTTGTCATTATGACTATGGACACTGCAGAGCCTATCCGTATGTCAAGTTTAATTCGTCAAGTGATGACATCGGCAGATAAAAAACGATTGTTGACGGAAGAAGCATTGGATTTACAAAAGAAAGCCTTGTATGGTGAATTTTTACGTAGTCTAGACAATATCCAGAATTTAGGAAGCCAATATTTAGCTTATTTTGAGAATGATAAAACATACTTTGATTTTGGTCAGGAACTGATGAGCATTACTTCCAAGGAGTTGAAGGATTTTTTGAATCACTATCTCTCAAATATAGAGATTACCGATTTTGTTGTCTTCCCTAAATAAGTGATTATTTGCTATAATAGAGACACGAAAACAAAGAAGAATATTAGAAAGGGGAAAAATGAAGTTACACTCTCTAGGTGAGCGATTACGTGCAGCGCGTATAAAGAAAGAGTTAAGTTTGTATGATGTAGAAAAAATTTCTGGAGTCGAAGCCCAGTTTCTTCTGGCTATGGAAATGGATCAACTTAAAGCTTTGCCAGAGGACATTCAGCAAGGGGCGCTTGAAAAGTATGCCACTTCGGTTGGTTTAGATGGAAAACGTCTGTTTGAGGAGCAGAGACAGAATGAGCAAAAACTAAAAAAAGAGAAGAAACCAGTTGAACGTAAGGAAGATGCCTTAGCTGCTAAAGCTCCTATGTCACGCTTTTTAAAGCATAAACGTGAAGAAAAAAGAAAGTCTAACTATCTACCTTTACTAATGCTTAGTGCGGTTTCGTTACTTATCATCTGTTCAGTAGGTTATATTATTATTAGACATCTTTCTAATCAACCTCAGGTGATAAAACCAAATACAATCTCTACAGTTAATCATCTGTCAACGGCTAGTAAGGCTAAATCGTCACGAAGCATTTCTGAGGTTACCGTTTCGGGGGCAAATGTTACAACGACAACTCAAGGCAATCAATTAATGGTTGATTTCTCCAATGTAAATTCTTCAGTAGTTTTAGATGTGGAGTTATCAAAAGATAGTGATGACACATGGTTTTCAGTAGATAACTCAGATACATCAGAGAGTTACCTCCTTTCAAAAACGAAAAATTCAAAATACTCTTTAGATTTTTCTGATAAAACTAAACCAACTCAAATTATTATTGCTCAATCTTCAAAAGTAACTCTAAAGGTAAATGGGGAGTCACTTGATTTATCTCAATTAGATAAAAATACACCTAGCTACCTCACATTAAGAATCCAATAGAATCGAGAAGAAATGTTTAAAAAAGAAAATTTACCTAATTTATTGACACTTGCTAGAATTGTTTTGATTCCTATCTTTTTACTGATGACATCACTTGCGTCAAGTAATGTCATGCATATTGCTGCGGCGGTTGTCTTCGCTATTGCCAGTATTACAGATTATTTAGATGGCTATTTGGCACGAAAATGGCATGTTGTTACTAATTTCGGGAAATTTGCAGATCCATTGGCAGATAAGATGCTAGTGATGTCAGCATTTATTATGTTAGTCGGTATTAATCAAGCGCCAGCCTGGGTGGTTTCAGTTATTATCTGTCGTGAGCTTGCAGTCACAGGTCTTCGTCTTTTATTAGTGGAGAACGGTGGTACAGTTCTCGCTGCAGCTATGCCTGGTAAGATTAAGACAGTGACTCAGATGTTATCTATTATTCTATTATTGTGTCATCTGCATTTTGTAGGAACAATTATGCTTTATATTGCTTTGTTCTTTACAATTTACTCAGGCTATGATTATTTCAAAGGTGCAGGTTTCTTATTTAAGGATACTTTCAAATAGTACGATAAATCAATGATTGAAATAAAAAATTTAAAGTTTAAATATCATCAAGATCAACCATCCTATATTCTTGATGATGTATCGTTTCACGTGAAACGTGGGGAATGGTTATCCATTGTAGGGCATAATGGTTCTGGAAAATCCACGACAGCACGTCTTATTGACGGACTATTAGTGGCAGAGTCTGGGCAGATTATTGTTGATGGTCAAGAATTAACAGAAGACAATGTCTGGGATATCCGTGATAAGATTGGTATGGTCTTTCAAAATCCAGATAATCAATTTGTTGGGGCAACTGTTGAAGATGATGTTGCTTTTGGTCTTGAAAATAAAGGTGTTCCCTATGAAGAAATGGCTTTAAGGGTTCAAGAGGCTCTGGAATTTGTGGGAATGTCAGAATTTAAGGATAGAGAGCCAGCTAGATTATCTGGAGGCCAAAAACAACGTGTGGCTATTGCAGGTATTGTAGCTATGAGACCATCTATTTTGATTTTGGATGAGGCAACCAGCATGCTTGACCCAGAAGGTCGCCAGGAATTGATTCAATCTATTAAAGCTATTCGTAAAGAGTACGGAATGACTGTTTTATCAATTACTCATGATCTCGATGAGGTCGCTTTGAGTGACCGTGTTTTGGTTTTGAAAAAAGGTAAAGTGGAGTCTGTTTCAAGTCCTCGTGAACTATTTAGTAGGGGCTCAGAGTTGGTTGACTTAGGTTTGGATATCCCTTTTAGTGCATTATTAACTCAAAAGCTAAGAAATAAAGGTCTGATAGATTGTGAAGACTATCTGACAGAAAAGGAATTGGTAGAACAACTATGGGAATCTCTCTCAAAAATGTAAGTTATATCTATCAAGCGGGTACTCCTTTTGAGGGGCGTGCCCTTTTTGATATGACGACGACGATAAAAGATGGTTCATATACGGCCTTTATTGGACATACAGGAAGTGGTAAATCTACTATTATGCAGCTCTTGAATGGCCTTTATTTACCCACTAGTGGTCAGGTTCACGTTGATGATACGATTATAACCAGTCAATCAAAGAATAAGGACATAAAACCAATTCGTAAGAAGGTAGGTTTAGTTTTTCAATTTCCAGAAAGTCAGTTATTTGCAGAAACTGTTTTAGAAGATGTTGCCTTTGGACCTCAAAATTTCGGAGTTTCTAAGGAAGAAGCAGAACAACGTGCTATTGAAAGTCTAAAATTAGTTGGACTCCCGGAAGAGTTTCATGGACAGAATCCTTTTGATTTATCAGGGGGACAAATGCGACGTGTTGCCATCGCAGGGATTCTAGCTATGCAACCAGATATTTTAGTGCTGGATGAACCGACTGCTGGTCTAGATCCACAGGGCCGGAAGGAATTGATGTCTCTCTTTAAGGAGTTACATCTTTCTGGAATGACGATTGTTTTAGTTACTCACTTGATGGATGATGTTGCCGATTATGCGACAGCTGTGAATGTTATGGAAAAAGGGCAACTAGTGTTGTCGGGAGCTCCTAAAGATGTTTTTCAAAAGGTTACTTTTCTTAAAGAAAAGCAGTTAGGTGTTCCTAAAATCACAGAGTTTGCGCTACAGCTACAAGAAAAAGGTTATCAATTTGAAAGTCTCCCTATTACAATCGAGGAATTCGTAGAGGTGGTGTCGCATGGATAAGTTAATTATTGGACGTTATATTGTTGGGGACTCTTTTATACACCGATTAGACCCTAGAAGTAAATTATTAGCTATGCTGATTTATATTGTTATTATCTTTTGGGCTAATAATCCCTTAACTTATGCTGTAATAACTTTATTTACACTTTTCTTGGTTTTCTTGTCTAAAATAAAACTTGGTTTCTTTTTAGGTGGAATCAAACCAATGATTTGGATTATTTTATTTTCTACCCTATTTCAAGTTTTCTTCAATACAAAAGGGAGTGTGCTTTGGTCTATCGGCTTTTTAAAGATTACGGAAGTCGGTTTAAATCAAGGTTGGATGATATTCCTTAGATTTATCCTCATTATTAGTTTTTCCACCCTACTTACTCTAACGACAACACCTTTAAGTTTATCTGATGCAGTTGAATCACTTTTAAAACCTTTTACTGTTTTCAAAGTGCCAGCACATGAAATTGGTTTAATGCTATCTTTGAGTCTACGTTTTGTACCAACTTTGATGGATGATACGACTCGTATTATGAATGCTCAAAAGGCGCGTGGTGTTGACTTTGGTGAAGGAAATATTATTCAAAAAGTACGATCAATAATACCTATTTTAATTCCTTTGTTTGCATCAAGCTTTAAACGAGCAGATGCTCTGGCGATTGCTATGGAAGCACGAGGCTATCAAGGTGGTGAAGGACGAACAAAATATCGTCGACTTTCATGGAATGGTCGAGATACCTTATCAATTATTGCTATTTTAGCTTTAGGATTAATGCTTTTTTATCTTAAGAGTTAATTCGTTGAGATAAATAAAAACTAGGTCTTAAGACCTAGAAGTTTTAGATGGACGCCCACGTAGGCGTTCTTTTTTCGTCTAATCCCAACCTACTTGTAATATTTTTAATATCCCTAACAAGGGGATGTTATATTTCCAAGGTATCATAGATACATGGTTATAGTTCTTCAGCTTAATCTGGATTGAGAAATCCCTATATAGAGTAAGCCAGTTGATTTACCTATTAGTCATAAACAATAAAATAACTTAAAATCTTTGACTAATATGGATTGGACTATAAATAGATAAAGGAGCATCATCATGCAAAAAAAGAATACATCTAACACTAAAAAATTAGGTCTTTTGGGACTTGTTACAGTAGCAACACTTGGGGCAACAGCTTTAGCTAATGCAGAAACTTACACAGTTCAAAAAGGCGATACACTTTCAGCTATTGCTAAGAAAAATGGTACGACCGTAGATGAAATCGTTTCAAAAAACGGTATTCAAGACGCCAATAAGATTTCTATTGGTCAAAACTTAACAATTAATGAAACAACTGAAGAGACTACAGAACCTTCAGCTACAACAGCTACAACAGAAGCAGCTGCTGAATCAACACAATCAACAGAGTCTACACAAAGTGAAGATACTCAAGCAACCAATACAAATCTTTCTTCTTCAGAGGCAGCTGCCAAAGAAGAAATCGCGCAACGTGAGTCAAGCGGTAGCTATACAGCTCAAAATGGGCAATATTATGGACGTTACCAATTAGCATCATCATATTTGAACGGAGACTTGTCTCCTGAAAATCAAGAGAAGGTAGCAGACAATTATGTAGCAAGCCGTTATGGTTCATGGACAGCAGCTCTTGCTTTCTGGAATGCTAATGGTTGGTACTAAATCATTATTACTGACTTATGAGGAAAACTAGTCAAATCTCATACAAATAAGGGGAAAATGCCAGATTTTTGGCATTTTTTTATTAAAATGATAAATCATTGTAACATTAGACATAATACAAATAATCGGCAGTAATATTACTAAGTTATGATGAATGTAACTAGAATTAACTAGGAGGGATTTATGTTTAAAAAAAGTTATAAGGGACGCCGTATCAAATTAGCAGCGAAGAAATCATTGGCGGTATCGGTGGCAATTGTAACAAGTTTTATTGTAATTTTGGCAGTATCACTGTCTACACTAATTAATAAAGGGTTGGTTAATGCATTTTCAGATTCTGTTACCCCAGCACCTTCAACAGCATCAACAACGTCAGAATCGACAGCAGATTTAGTTAAATCAACAGAAATTAGCTCAAGTAAAGAGAATAAAGCTAATAAAGAAAATGTTGAAGAAAGTAAGCCTCAGTCAGAAATAACAGGAGAATCGGTAGAAGCAGCTGAAAAGTCTCAGTCAGATACTGCTACTACAAGCGCTGCTTCAACGAATACTGATACTACGTCGACTCAAAATACTGGAACAGCTCCTTCGGTTGCTGCAACTGGTAGCGGGTCGGTTGTTCTCTCAAATGGGAACACTGCAGGAGAAGTTGGTTCCTATGCAGCGGCACAGATGGCAGCAGCTACTGGTGTTCCTCAGTCAACTTGGGAGTCAATTATTGCGCGTGAGTCAAATGGTGATCATACTGCAGCAAATGGTTCAGGTGCATCAGGTCTTTTTCAAACAATGCCTGGATGGGGCTCTACTGCAACAGTTGAGGATCAAATTCAATCAGCCTTGAATGCCTATAACGCACAAGGTTTGTCAGCTTGGAATTACTAATATTAATAGAAGTTGGGAGCGTACTCTCAGCTTTTTAATTTGGATGTAGGTAATCTGTTTTATAGAGCTACTTGTTATTACTAGGTAGGGTATGGCCTTTTTGTTATAATAGGAATGAAAGGTATAGCAATGAAACAAATTTTTAAATCAAGAGAAAAGTTGTGGGTTTCTCTGATTATTATAGCTTTTGCTGTATTATTGGTTACACCACAACTATTTACAAGAAAAGTCATTTTAGGTTCAGATTCCATCTTTCACTATAACAGGTTCTATGAAGCTGCTATGCAACTAAAAAATGGTAACCTTTCTTACTTTTTATCTTTATATGGATTCCAACAGTCAGGCCGCATTGTCAATGCTCTTTACGGTCCTTTTTTTGCCTATTTACAAGGAGGGCTTATTTTAATAAGTGGCACCTGGTTTCGTTATCAGATTGTATCAAGGGTATTACTACATATACTAGCTGAGTCCTCAATGTATGCCTTGCTCAAGCAGTGTAAAGTTAAGACAAACATTGCCTTGTCACTAGGTTTACTCTATGCGACAACATTCTCTATCCAATACTGGACGATGCGTCAGGGTTTCTCTAGTTGGGGAGCGGCTTTACTACCTTTTTGTTTTATTCCAGCAATTCACTATGTCTTTTATCAAAAAGTAGAACCAATTAGACTTGCCTTGTCTATAGCATTGATTTTTCAGGTTCACGTACTTAGTGCTTTGATATTAGTGATGATGTATCTTCCTTTTTATCTTTACACTTTTGTAAAGTCTCCTATCGCTAAGAAAAAGGAAACCTTCGTTCAAGTAGGTATAGCAGTCATTCTGTTCCTCTTACTGACTGTCAATGTCTGGTTAGTACTCCTATATTTGAGAGGGACTAATCATCTCTTAGATCCATTTATAAATAGAGAAATTGGTAAGAATGGGATAGATGGGACAGCAAGATACTGGCTATATACCCCAATTTCATTAATGGTGTTACTCATTTTACAGTTTCTTTACGCTGTTTTGAATTGGAAGAAATTTGCTAGATGGAAAAAAATACTGCACTTTATTTATTTTATTTTCTTCTTCTTATCGACAGGTCTTTTTCCGTGGCAGTATCTAGTAGAAAATGGAAATACATTTGCTGAACTGATTCAATTTCCATTTAGATTCTTTGTTCCTGCCACTATTTTACTTTTAGCAATTACGGGGTTAACGGTCACTCGATTTGTAAACTGGCGAAAAAGTATTGCTGTTTTACTCTTTGCTTTTGCGGGTGTTGGTCTCATTCAGAATATGATGGATACTACCGATCGTGTAAAAACTGCGGCACAAGATGGTGAACTTATTTCCATTGTTAAACATACTTACGTTGAAGGAGATTATCAGACGATAAGTCTTACCATGAATGACAGTGACTTGTCACAGTTTTTAAATTTAGTTGTCAAACCCACACCAGATTACGTACCTATTTATGGGACAATAGGTAAGCAGAACACTTATGATCTTTATTACGAAAATATCGTTACGAATCAGAAGGCAGAAAAGCTACTAGAAGATGGTAATCTTGTATTAACTTGGCAAGCTGCTGAAGGGGAGGAACTGAATCTACCGATAGTTGTCTATAAAGATTCCATCTTGACGCTAAATGATAAAGAACTAGACAAGGATGACTATAGCTTGTCAACGATTGGTACACCGACCGTTTCATCACAAGAAGGACAGAATAAACTTGTGTTAAGTTATAAGGAGCCAGGATGGCTATTTGTAGCGTTATTGATTCCAATAATAGTCGTAGGAGTAATAGGTTTACAGTGGCTTTACACGAAAACAAGTATCAAAAAGGTTGCCTAGTGGTAACCTTTTTGCATTATTCTTTAATCATGATATAATTAAGCTTGCGTGCTTTTACGCTTCAAAATCGACCTTCAAATCGATATTTGAATAACTAGACCCTTCAAGTCTATGTTAATTTTTATTTGATGGGAGGAGTTATCTATGACTGATAATTCAAAAACACGTGTTGTTGTCGGTATGAGTGGTGGCGTTGATTCATCAGTAACAGCCTTACTTTTAAAAGAGCAAGGTTATGATGTAATAGGTGTTTTCATGAAAAACTGGGATGACACAGATGAATTTGGTGTGTGTACAGCAACCGAAGATTATAAAGATGTAGCAGCAGTAGCTGATCAGATTGGTATCCCCTATTACTCTGTCAACTTTGAAAAAGAGTACTGGGATCGTGTATTTGAGTATTTCTTAGCAGAGTACCGTGCAGGCCGTACCCCTAATCCAGACGTTATGTGTAATAAGGAAATCAAGTTTAAGGCTTTCTTAGATTATGCGATGACATTGGGAGCGGATTATGTGGCTACAGGACATTACGCTCAAGTTGTTCGCGATGAAGACGGCATTGTCCATATGTTGCGTGGTGCAGATAACAATAAAGATCAAACCTACTTCCTTAGTCAACTTTCGCAAGAGCAGTTGCAGAAAACGATGTTTCCTTTAGGACATCTACAAAAGCCAGAAGTTCGTGAGATTGCTGAACGTACAGGTCTTGCAACAGCCAAGAAAAAAGATTCAACAGGAATATGTTTTATTGGTGAGAAAAACTTTAAAGAGTTTCTTAGTCAATACTTACCAGCTCAAAAAGGTCGTATGATGACTGTCGATGGTCGTGATATGGGCGAACACAACGGACTCATGTATTACACTATTGGTCAACGTGGTGGTATGGGTATTGGTGGCCAAAAAGGCGGAGATAATGCTCCTTGGTTTGTAGTAGGGAAAGATCTTTCTAAAAATATTCTTTACGTGGGTCAAGGTTTCCACCATGAGTCGTTGATGTCAACTTCTCTTGACGCTTCAATGATTCACTTTACTCGAGATATGCCAGAAGAATTTGAAATGGAGTGCACAGCAAAATTCCGTTATCGTCAACCTGATAGTAAAGTTACTGTAAAGGTTAAAGGTGATAAAGCAGAGGTGATTTTTGCTGAACCTCAGCGTGCTATTACACCAGGTCAAGCCGTAGTTTTCTATGATGGTCAGGAATGTTTGGGCGGCGGTGTTATTGACCAAGCGTATAAAGACGGAAAAGTTTGTCAGTATATCTAACTGGAGTTGAGTAAAAACGATGAGTTCACAATTTTTTTATGCATTTATGGCATTTTTCGCTATAATGAACCCAATTTCAAATCTTCCTGCTTACATGGCTTTAGTAGCAGATGATAGTCAAAAAATTTCACGAAAAATTGCTTTTAGGAGTCTTTTGATTGCCTTTGTTATTATAACTGTTTTTATCTTTTCAGGAGATTTCATTTTTAAAGTATTTGGAATTACAATTGTTTCTTTCAGAATTGCTGGCGGAATATTAGTGGCTGTTATCGGTTACCATATGATTAATGGTAATCATTCACCTAGCTATAAAGGAATGGAGCAGCAAGCAGTAAATTCAGATCCAATGTCTATTGCTATTTCTCCTCTTGCAATGCCACTTTTTGCAGGACCAGGTACAATTACAACTGCTTTAAGTCTGGCTAATGGAGGTTTGCAGAATCAACTGATAACCGTAGTTGCTTTTGCTCTACTATGTGTCATCACTTATCTCCTGTTAAGAAGTGCAAAACAAATTGCAGGCTTCTTGGGAGAAAATTTGATGAAAATTATAACGAAAATGATGGGACTTTTACTATTCTCCATAGGTATACAGATGATTATCGTCAGTGTGCAGACCTTGCTCAAACAGTGATTTGCATTGACAAAATGATTTGATTTGATAAAATAATTTTAACAATAGTCATGATGGTCAAAGCTCATGAGAATTGTGCGTTTTTGCGTACAGTTTTCTGGAGTTTTGGCTATTTTTGTAGGAAAAAACAAAGAAAGGATGGGCAGCTGATTGTAAATCACTGCATAAATCTAAAAAATGTCTTACGAGTTTGATGAAAATTTTGATGTAATTGTTGTTGGTGCTGGTCACGCTGGTGTGGAAGCTAGCTTAGCTGCAGCCCGCATGGGATGTAAGGTTTTATTAGCGACTATTAACCTAGAGATGTTGGCTTTTATGCCATGTAATCCTTCTATTGGGGGATCTGCCAAGGGGATTGTTGTCCGTGAGATTGATGCCCTTGGTGGAGAGATGGGTAAAAATATTGATAAAACTTATATTCAGATGAAAATGTTGAATACCGGTAAGGGACCTGCTGTCAGAGCTTTACGTGCACAAGCCGATAAAGCCTTGTATGCTATGACAATGAAGCATACAGTTGAGCGTCAGGAAAACCTGACTCTCCGTCAGTCCATGGTTGATGAAATTCTTGTTGAAGATGGTAAGGTAGTTGGTGTAAGAACAGCCACAAATCAAAAATATGGAGCTAAAGCGGTTGTTGTCACAACAGGAACAGCTTTGCGTGGTGAAATTATCCTAGGTGAGCTCAAATATTCTTCAGGTCCTAATAACAGTCTTGCATCTGTTACATTGGCAGATAACTTGAGGGATCTTGGCCTTGAAATAGGAAGATTTAAAACAGGTACCCCTCCTCGTGTCAAGGCATCATCAATTAATTATGAAGAAACTGAAATTCAACCAGGTGACGAAAAGCCGAATCATTTTTCATTCTTGTCGAAGGATGAAGATTATCTTCAGGATCAAATTCCTTGTTGGCTAACTTATACGAATCAAGAGAGCCACGATATTATCAATAACAATTTACACCGTGCCCCAATGTTTTCAGGTATTGTCAAGGGTGTAGGACCTCGTTATTGTCCATCAATCGAAGATAAAATTGTCCGATTTGCCGATAAGAATCGCCATCAACTTTTCCTTGAACCTGAAGGAAGAGAGACTGAGGAAGTCTATGTGCAAGGCCTGTCAACTAGTCTGCCAGAAGATGTTCAAAAAGAGTTGATTCACTCAATTAAAGGTCTCGAAAAGGCAGAGATGATGCGAACTGGTTATGCGATTGAATATGATATCGTGCTCCCTCATCAACTACGTGCAACACTTGAAACGAAGTTGATTTCAGGTCTCTTTACAGCAGGACAGACCAACGGAACTTCTGGATACGAGGAGGCAGCAGGTCAAGGTCTAGTTGCTGGTATCAATGCGGCTCTTAAAGTTCAAGGTAAACCTGAACTTATTCTCAAACGTAGTGATGCCTATATTGGTGTAATGATTGACGATCTTGTCACAAAAGGAACCTTGGAGCCATATCGTTTATTGACATCACGCGCAGAGTATCGTCTCATATTACGTCATGATAATGCTGACATGCGCTTGACACCTATTGGTCGAGAAGTTGGTTTGGTTGACGATGAACGTTGGAGTATCTTTGAAATTAAGAAAAATCAGTTTGACAGCGAGTTGACACGTCTGTCAAAAGAAAAATTAAAACCTATTAAAGAAACGAATGAAAAAATTCAAGCTCTAGGCTTTAAGCCATTGACAGATGCCATGACAGCTAAAGAGTTTATGCGTAGACCAGAGATTGATTACGCCACAGCTACTCAGTTTGTGGGCCCAGCTGCAGAAGATTTGGACGCTAAGATTATAGAGTTGCTTGAGACCGAAATCAAGTATGAAGGTTATATTAATAAAGCTTTGGATCAAGTAGCTAAGATGAAACGTATGGAAGAAAAGAGGATTCCAAAAAATATTGATTGGGATGCTATTGATTCCATTGCTACCGAAGCTCGTCAAAAATTTAAGAAAATCAATCCTGAGACCATTGGTCAAGCGAGTCGTATTTCAGGGGTCAACCCAGCAGATATCTCAATTCTGATGGTTTATCTTGAAGGTAATAATAAGGCCCGCAGGAAAGTAGACTAACGGTGCTAACACGTTTAAAAGCCTTTTAATTAAGGCTTTTTTATGTTATAATTGTTAGATTAAGAGGTTTTATATGAAAAGATTTCACTTTGCAACGATTCATCTTGTAATGATTGGGCTAATTCTTTTTGGAATTGCTACTATTTTTGTTCGCGTACTAAAATCGGAGTCTGCACTCATTTTTGCGCTTTTTATTATTATGGTAGTAGTTGTTGCCTTATTGCATTACCAAAAGACAACATATGAGTCCTTGGAAATAGAGCAATTAGATGAACTGAATCAGGATGTTGAAGATTCTTTAAAGACTCTTCTCGGAAAGATGCCTGTTGGGGTTATTACTTTTGATGAGAACGATCATATTGAATGGTTCAACCCCTATGCGAAGCTAGTACTTTCGGATGAAAATGGAAATTTCAATAAACAGTTGATTGCGGATTTTATTTCCCAGAAACGAAAAGGTTCCCCTTCGAATGTGATAACCGTTGGTGACAATAAATATGCCGCTTTTGTGGATTTTGACAATAAGTTGACATATTTTATTGACAATGTTTATGATCAAGATGAAAATGCTGATCCAAATATGACTCGTCCTGTTATCGGGATTATTTCAGTTGATAACTATGACGATGTGACGGGAAGTTTACCCGATGCCGATGTTTCAAAAATCAATACATTTGTGGCAGGGTTTATTTCTGAGTTTGCTAAGGCCAAGCATATTCATTATCGACGTATTGAAGGCGATCGTTTTTATTTCTTCACCAACTACAGTGTTTTGACAGAATTCATGGATCAAAAGTTTTCAGTCTTGGATGACTTCCGTCAGCAGGCTCAGGAGCGTGGATTACCACTGACTTTGAGCATGGGAATTTCATTTGGTACGCTTAAGCATGATCAAATCGGTCAGGTTGCCTTGCAGAATCTGAATATCGCACTAGTTCGCGGTGGAGATCAAGCTGTTGTCAAGGAAAACGATGATCACAAGGAACTTCTTTATTTTGGAGGAGGTTCTGTTTCAACAGTAAAACGTTCTCGTACAAGAACAAGGGCCATGATGACTGCAATCTCTGATAAGTTGAAAACAGTCGAAAAAGTGTTTGTTGTCGGACATAAGAATCTCGATATGGATGCTCTAGGGGCAACGGTCGGTATGGCTCATTTTGCCAGTCAAATTGTTCGAAAAAGCTATGCTGTTTACGATGATACGGCTATGAATGCAGATATTGAGCGTGCAGTCGAACGTTTAAAAGAAGATGGTCAGTCACCTCTTATTACACTTTCAGAGGCTGAGGAGCTAGTCAACCAACATTCGTTACTAATTATGGTTGACCATTCTAAAATCAATTTAACTTTATCTAAGGATTTTTATGATCGATTTAATGAAGTTATTGTCGTAGACCATCACCGTCGAGATGATGATTTTCCTGAAAATGCTGTTTTGACCTTTATTGAAAGTGGGGCGAGCTCAGCTTGTGAATTGGTTACGGAGTTGTTGCAATTCCAAGGTGCCCCAGAACGTTTGAGTAAAATCCAAGCCTCTATCCTTATGGCAGGTATCATGTTGGATACTAAAAATTTCTCAACTCGTGTGACTAGTCGAACCTTTGATGTCGCCTCTTATCTGCGTAGTTTAGGAAGTGATAGTGGAGAAATCCAAACGATCTCTGCTACTGATTTTGAAGAGTATCGACGTATCAATGAGCTAATTCTAGCAGGTGAACGTATTACAGATGATATCATTGTTGCCTCAGGTGATAATCCTAAATGTTATAATAATGTTGTGATTTCTAAGGCAGCAGATACGATGCTTGCCATGGCAGGTATCGAAGCAACTTTTGTTGTCGCTAGGACCAGTGATTCTACTGTGAATATATCTGCTCGAAGCCATAAAACGATTAATGTACAACGTATTATGGAGAAAATGGGTGGTGGAGGCCATTTCAACTTAGCGGCCTGCCAATTGCGAGACTGTAGTGTTGCTCAAGCAAAAAATAAATTGATTGAAACTATTATGGGAGAATTGGCTCCCAAGGAGGACTAAAATGAAAGTTATTTTCTTACAAGACGTTAAAGGTAAAGGTAAAAAAGGCGAAATTAAAGAAGTACCATCAGGTTACGCTCAAAACTTCTTGATTAAAAAGAATCTTGCCAAGGAAGCGACAAACCAAGCTATCGGTGAGTTGAAAGGTAAGCAAAAATCTGAAGAAAAACATGCAGCAGAGTTGTTGGCTGAAGCGAAGCAAGTTAAAGAGCAACTTGAAAAAGAAGAAAATCGTCTTCAATTTACTGAGAAGGTCGGACCAGACGGACGTACTTTTGGTTCAATTACAGCCAAAAAGATTGCAGAAGGACTTCAAAAACAATTTGGTATCAAAGTTGATAAACGCCATATTGAACTTGAACATCCTATTCGTGCGATTGGTCTAATTGAGGTTCCTGTAAAGCTTCATAAAGAAGTGAGTGCACAAATTAAACTTAACATCAAAAATAGTGCTGAGTAATTCGTTGACACTATAAGTAAATCTTGTAAAGGAGGGAATAATTGTGGCAGAAGCTCAAGAATTAAGAGTGCAACCTCATGATTTAGTAGCGGAACAGTCTGTTCTAGGGGCTATTTTCATTAACCCGGAAAAGTTGATTACAGTTCGAGAATTTATCGAAGCAGACGACTTTTACAAGTATTCCCATCGTGTCATTTTTAAAGCAATGGTAACGCTGTCGGATCGAAATGATGCCATTGATGCCACGACAGTACGCACCATTCTAGATGACCAAGATGACCTCCAAAATATAGGGGGTATTTCTTATCTTGTAGATTTGGTCAATAGTGTCCCAACATCCGCAAATGCTGAGTATTATGCTAAGATTGTGGCTGAGAAAGCCATGCTTCGCCGTATTATAAATAGATTGACAGAGACTGTCAACCAAGCATATGAGGGTGCAACTGAATCGGATGAAATTATTGCGAATGCTGAGAAAGCCCTAGTTGATGTTTCAGAGCATAGCAATCGTAGTGGTTTCCGCAAAATATCTGAAGTTCTTGATGTCAATTTTAATACTTTGGAGATGCGTTCACAGCAAACATCAGATGTTACTGGGTTACCAACAGGTTTCCGTGACCTTGACAAGATTACAACAGGTTTACACCCTGATCAATTAATTATTTTAGCAGCTCGTCCCGCAGTTGGTAAAACGGCCTTTGTGTTGAACATTGCTCAGAATGTTGGCACCAAGCAAAATAAAGCTGTTGCAGTCTTTTCACTAGAGATGGGGGCAGAAAGCTTGGTTGATCGTATGTTGGCAGCTGAAGGGATGATTGATTCCCATGCTTTACGTACAGGTCAATTGACAGAGCAAGATTGGAATAATGTGATGATTGCTCAAGGGGCATTGGCTGAGGCACCTATTTATATAGATGATACCCCTGGTATAAAGATTACTGAGATTCGTGCACGGTCCCGTAAATTGTCACAAGAAGTAGAGGGTGGTCTCGGTCTTATTGTGATCGACTATTTGCAGTTGATTACAGGGACGCGACCAGAAAATCGCCAACAAGAGGTTTCAGATATTTCAAGACAGTTAAAAATTCTGGCCAAGGAGCTTAAAGTTCCTGTAATTGCCTTGAGTCAGTTATCTCGTGGGGTTGAACAACGTCAGGATAAACGTCCAGTCTTGTCTGATATTCGTGAGTCAGGATCTATCGAGCAGGATGCCGATATTGTAGCCTTCTTATATCGTGATGATTACTACCGAAAAGAAGGTGAAGAACCAGAGAATGCGATTGAAGATAATACAATCGAAGTTATCCTAGAAAAAAACCGTGCTGGTGCGCGTGGAACAGTCAAGTTACTATTCCAAAAAGAATACAATAAATTTTCATCGATTGCTCAGTTTGAGGAATCATAATTTTCAGATTTAAGGAGATATATATACATATGAGTGATGCATTTGCAGATGTTGCGAAGATGAAAAACATAAAGGAAGCTATTAAGTCACATGAAGGTCAGCTAGTAGAATTAACCCTAGAGAATGGACGTAAACGTGAAAAGAATAAAATTGGTCGATTGACAGAAGTTTATCCATCATTGTTTATTGTTGAATATCAAGACTTCAGTTCTCAAGCAGGAGCTATTAATAATAGTTATGTTGAATCTTACACTTATTCAGATATTTTGACTGAGAAGACTCTCATTCGTTATTTGAGTCCTGAGGAACAAGCTGAAATCGAAAATAAATAAGAAAAAGCCTTTACTTGGGCTTTTTTTCGTGGTAAAATGTTAAAGTATGTGAAATAATAGCAGGATAAAATGAAGCTCGTCAACAGGAAGTCGGCTAGAAAAGTAACCTTTGCTGTTTGGGCGAAGTCTTTCTGAACGAATCAGGTTTATCTAAAACGTTATTTCCTAAAAATATTTTTTATAGGAGGACATTATTAATGTCACGTTATACAGGTCCATCATGGAAACAATCACGTCGCCTTGGTTTCTCACTTACAGGCACAGGTAAAGAATTGGCACGTCGTAACTACGTACCAGGTCAACACGGTCCAAACAACCGTTCAAAACTTTCAGAGTACGGTTTGCAATTGGCTGAGAAACAAAAACTTCGTTTCTCATACGGTTTGGGTGAAAAACAATTCCGTAACTTGTTCGTACAAGCTACTAAAGTTAAAGGTGGAACACTTGGTTTCAACTTTATGGTTCTTTTGGAACGTCGTCTTGACAACGTTGTTTACCGTCTCGGTCTTGCAACTACTCGTCGTCAAGCACGTCAATTCGTAAACCACGGTCACATCCTTGTTGACGGTAAACGTGTTGATATCCCATCATACCGCGTTGAAGTTGGTCAAGTAATCTCAGTTCGTGAAAAATCAGCTAAAGTTCCTGCTATCCTTGAAGCAGTAGAAGCTACTATCGGACGTCCAGCATTTGTATCATTCGATGCTGAAAAACTTGAAGGTTCATTGACACGTCTTCCAGAACGTGATGAAATCAACCCAGAAATCAACGAAGCACTTGTCGTTGAATTCTACAACAAAATGCTTTAATTTTAAGATTATTATATCGAAAAGCCCGTTGTTATGGGCTTTTTTGTTTGTTCTAAAATATTATTTCTGAATTTATTCCCCTTTTTATTCCCCCTCTAAAGATTTTCTAGAGCTGTTTCAAAATAGGAGACAGCTTTTTTAGCATTTTCTTTAGAAAGGTGACTATAGATATCCATGGTCATAGATAGTTGAGAATGACCTAAACGGTGCTGTAGTTCCTTGTAAGGAATTCCAGAGTTTAGCAGTAAACTAGCATGAGTATGTCGGAAACCATGAAAGCCTATATTATTGACTTTAGCGTGTTTGAAATGAGTTCTTAACCTAGTTTGAAGTGTTCTGTTATTTGGATACTCATGAATAAAGTCAGAAAACACTACCATTTCCGAACGCCCTAATTTCCAAGCCTCTTGTGTTTGTCGTAGTTTGTACTGTCTTAGCATATTTATGGTCTGGATATCTATATCTATATCTCGATAGCTTGAGTGTGATTTAGGGCTATTAATTTCCTGCTTATAGTTAAGTGTCTTAGTAATATGGACAATAGCATTATCAAAGTCTATATCAGACCATGACAGAGCTAGTGCTTCATTGATACGGCAACCAGTGGCAAGTAGAAATTTGTATAGTGTTACTTCATAATATAGACGGTATTTGTTACTATCTAAGCTATTTAGGTAATCAAGGAAAGTCTTTAGTTCTTGATTATCAAAATGCTTAATCTTTTGATGCTTTGATTTTTGACTGTTTCGGGGTAATATAACCTCACGAGCTGGGTTAAATGGTAAAGCTTGCATAACTACACCATACTGTAAAATACGTTTGTTTAAAGCGTGTATTTTGTCATAATGGAGATATGCTCCAGGTTCTCCTTTATTAGTTTTTTCTGCTATCTTATTGATAATTGACTGAATGAGTGGTGTTGTCAGTTTGTTTAGCTTATAATCACCAAAGAGTGGCAGAATATGTGTATTAAGTACCTTTCTTGTATAGTCCTGAGTATTTGGCTTCACAGTATGTTTGTAGCTTTCCCACCAGAGGTTTGCCAGTTCTTTATATGTAGTAATGGTTGAGGCTTGAACTCTGGTAGAGCCATTTTCTCTGAATGTTGTAATAGCTTGCTGAGATTTCTGTTTGACCTCTTTTTGAGTTCGTCCTGTTATGCTAGTTTTTACCTTTTTTCCTGTTACTTGGTCTATACCTAGATAAATAGTTGAGCGATAAACGGTAGAACCGTCTTTCTTAGTAATTTGTTTTAATTTCATGATAAACCTTTCTAAACATCAGCAGGCAAGCTAGTTTAAGGTTTATATAATAGCTAGATTTTATTATCTAGTATTGGATAATCTACCAATTAAATCTAGAACTAATGATTTATCACTCTCTGACAGAATAGCGAAATGCAATAAGAGTTTTTCCTCATCAGTGTTCTGAAGGCTAACCACAGCATTCCGTAATGAAGCTAATTCGCTATAATCAGGTTCAGGTGAGTTTGAATCCTCTATGTAATTTTTTTCGATAATTGGGATACTCTCTTCACCAACTACCTCAATTATTCTTTCTAAAAATTTATTATCAAGAATTCCATTTTCATTATCAATCTCAACTTCGAATTTATTCTTATAATTACTAAATCCAAGGAGGTAAGGAACAGATACTTCAAAATACTTTGCGAGTTGTTCAGCTTTTGTAGACTTTATATCTGTGAGACCTTTTTCCCATCTAAGTATAGTCTTTTCAGAAACATTAAAGATTTTAGCAAGTTCATTTTGTGATAAACCTATGCTTTGTCTCAATTTTTTAAGATTATTCATCAAATCACCTCTCTATTTGGTACATATTATACCATAAAATGTCTTTTACGGACAAAAAAAGTCCATTTATGTTCAAAAAAATCTTGACAATGGACAAAAAACGTACTATACTTTTCTCGTGTTCGGACATAAAATGTCTGGATTCAAAGAGAGGAGGTGAAGCTATATGCTAATTTCTGAAAATATGGCAGTTACTGTACGCAAAAAAAGAGCAGTTGAATGTTTGACGAAAACACAGCTTGCAAGTGTACTAAATGTTGACCGTAGAACTCTTGCTAAAATTGAGCAAGGTAACTATGATACGTCAAAACGGATTTATCATTCTGTTATGGAATGGTTAGTAGATTAAGAGGAGGAGTTTTACATTGTATTTTAAAGAAGAGAGAGAAACAGTTATATTATTTTCTGAACAAGAGAATTCTTGGAGCATTCAAACTAATGTTAGAAAGCATATCAACAAGTTTCTTAAAAAAGAGGATTATTTTGAGTGGATTGAAAAGGAGGAGGAGGATGGCAAGGTAATCTCTATTGTTGCAAAGCTTTCTGATTTGGAGAGATTTGCATTTAACCCCTCTATAAAAGTTAGAAAACGGTTATCTAGTAAAGAAAAAAGTGATTTAGTTAATCGTTTAAAATCGAATAATTAATAAAAGTTACTCTAGAAATAGGTGAAATTTAGGATTATATAGTTAATATCCTAATTACCTTATAGAAAGAGGGTTGTCAATCTATATCGTTCAGAAAATTGGACAAAAAAAGTCATTACTTATTCAGTGAGACATAAGTAATGACAGCTCTAGAATTAGATTATAGCAAATAACGTATTATAACAACAGCAGGCAAGCTATTATAAGATAAAAATATAAGGAGGTAGTATGTTTACTTTAAGTAGAGAAAGCGAAATAGAAATCAAAGTAACTATACTTGAGTTGGTTTCTACATTTTTAGATAACTATGAAACTCACAAAAGTACATTGGGATTAATGTCACCTAAACAAGTACAAGAAGAGTTGCAAATAGGACGTAAAACTTTAACAGAATGGGAAAAAGCAGGTTTAAAAAGATACAAGCCACCTATAGTTGATAGTCGAAAGATTTACTACAAAAAAACTGATATTTTACAATTTTTGGGAGGGTATTATGGGAAATAGGAGAATGATGAGCAAAACAATCACAGCTTCACAACGTTTTTTAACTTTACCAATAGAAGCACAGGTTTTGTACTTCCATATGTTACAACATACTGATGATGATGGTATCACAGAGGCCTTCCCTCATCTCAGACTTTTGAGCTTGGGGGAGGATATCTTAGATTTACTTGAGAAGTCTCGCTTTATTAGGAAATTAAATAATGAACTGGTTTATTATGTGGTTGATTTCAGAGAGCAGAATAGTATTGATGGTAGAAGGTATCATCCAAGTATCTATCATAACCTCCTTGCAGAAACTGAGTGTTCAAGTTCTAACACTAACTCTGAAAAGTCATGTAACTTGCATAGCAATGACGTGGCTAATATAAATAAAGATAATAAAATTCAAAATAAGAGTAAGAAAAAGCAAGATGATACAAGTGAAACTAGTTTTAAGATAAAATTTAGTAATGCTAAATGAGTTTTCAAAACTAAAAACAATATATTTTATCTGTACCTTTATGTAGCTCTCATGTCTAAGCAGTAGAATTTATGAAAATAATAAACTACAGGTTGTGCAATGGTTCAAAATATAAACAGCTCTACTTATTTGATAGGTAGGGTTGTTATTTCATTATTGAATACTTCTAAAAAATTTTGCTTTGAGATGATTTGATACAGCTACAAGGAATTGTAGTTCTCTAACTATACCATGCATTTAATAGATAGTATTACATCTACGATAAATTTTCTTATGATAGTTTCTGTTCAAGTTATAATTATCATAAACAAATATAGATTGCTTTATTCATCTTACTTTTATCCTTTAGTTAATTATAATATCAGTGGAGTTAGAATAGGAACTTTTTTACATAATATTCTATTTATAGAACTTTTGTGCTATAATATTTCTGTCATATAAATCGAATTATTAGACAATACAAGATTATGATATTGTTGAGAACTTTTATATTTTGATAGAATAGCATAATATGGCTTATATAAAAGGTTTTTAGTGTATGGTTGTATAAATTAATTTTGGAGGAATTTTAATTTGGCTTTAATTGATGTTGTAAAATACAATGGTGGTCCAAATGTATTTGCTTGGAAATTTCCAAGTGATGAGCTTAGTACCTTTACACAACTGATTGTGAATGAGTCTCAAGAAGCTATCTTAGTGAAAGATGGACAATTTGCAGACATTTTTAAAGCAGGAAGGTATAGACTGACAACAGCAAACATTCCAATTCTTAATAATATTATCAATCTTCCTTTTGGTGGAGAGTCACCATTTAAGGCAGAGGTTTGGTATGTTAATAAGGCTTATAGCCTAGATATTAAGTGGGGTACTCCTTCACCTATTCAACTACAAGACCCTAAATTTGGTATCTTTGCTCCAGTCAGAGCTAATGGTATTTTTGGTATTAGAATCACAGATTCAGAAAAGTTTTTAAGAAAATTTGTTGGAACGTTGTCGGTATTCAATGCTACGAATGTTACTAATTTTTTTAGAGGAGTTTATGTTACTAAAGTAAAGGATACTATTGCCTCATATCTTGTAAAGAAAAATGTTGGTATTTTGGAAATAAATGCTCATTTGAATGATTTGTCAAACTTCCTAAAGGCTGACCTTCATCCTTTCTTGGAGGACTACGGTATTAGTTTAATCAGTTTCTATATTAATGATATCAGTGTTCCAGAGATTGATGAAGGAGTTAAGCAATTAAAATCAGCGCTTTCAAAACGTGCCGAGATGAATCTTTTAGGATATGATTATCATCAAGAACGCTCATTTGATACATTGGAGGGTGCTGCTAAAAACACAGGTTCAGATGCAAGTTCTATTATGGGTGCAGGCTTAGGAATGGCAATGGGTGTAGGTCTTGGTGGAAATATGGTAAATAACTTTGCAAGCCTTTCTCAAACTCTCAATTCTCAGGTAGATAATCAAACGACTAAGAATTGTATTAGATGTCATACACCTTTACAAATTGAAGCTAAATTTTGCCTAGAATGTGGGCAAAAACAAGATTTATCATGTCCTCAATGTCAGCAAAAAGTTGAACTGGGAATGAAATTCTGTTCAAACTGTGGACAAAATCTACAAGGAGGATAAAAATGCTAGATGATTTGAAAAATAAAGTAACAGAAGTAACAGGTAATATGAAAGACTTGGGGCAGTCTCTTGGATTTAATCTTTTTTCTAAAGAAAAGGCAGATATGCTCTTAAAAGTTCAAAAAAAATATGAATCGAGAAATCTAAAAGGCATATTCGCAATTATTGGTGGTTTGATTATATTTTGGGGACTAAGTGTTTTAGCTATAGCATTTAATTGGATTACTATTCTTATAAGTATAGTATTTACTGTAGTTGGATTGGTATTGATAATTATTGAACTTACAAGAATGCCAATGTATAAACGTTTACCGAATTATTTTGCTTGTATTGCTGATAGTAAAAATGGTTCATTGGATGCTATTTCGGCATCACTTGGTTATCCATATGAGACTGTAGTTTCAGATATTGAATTTCTTATTAACCGAGGAATTTTGGAGAAGACATACATCAATCACTCTAGACGTCTAATTACTTCACCATTAATTGGAGAAGTAATTTTACAAGATGCAAGGCGCGTGCTCTGTCCTAACTGTGGTGCTACTAATGAGATTATTGGTCAAACAAAAGAATGTGATTTTTGTGGAACGGTATTGCAGTGAAACAATAGTTGTTATATCTCTTTTTTATGAATCATAACTATATATCTGAAAATTTTGTAGCTACCGTTATAACAACTTTGCAAATGAATTTTGGTAATCCTATCAATATCTAAAGAAAACAGTACCTTTACTAGTGTACTGTTTTTTACATGCTAATTTATGAAAGATTAGAGAGTTTGAGGATAATAGAAAAGATAAATAGGATGAGAAACAAAAAGTTACAAGCTATAGAAAATAAAACAAATCATGTTTTTTAGATTATATTTTGGTGGATTGCTGTGATATAATTAGCTTTATAGATAAAAGACGAGGACAAGTAATTGAAAAAAATTTCAATTTTTATAGATGATTCAGGAGTATTTCACTCCAACCATAATTATTTTGTTTATGCAGGTTTTTGTTTTATTTCTGATGAAGATAAGATATCTGCTAAAAAACGCTATCGTTCCCTTAATACTAAAATAAAACAGTCTAAAGGTATTGAGGGGGAACTAAAAGCTTCAAAAATTGAGAGGAAGCATAAAGATGCTCTTTTTAAGGTTCTCAAAGGTGAAATTAGCTTTTCTGTGACAGTGGAATTATCAAGTATTCAATCAAGTATAATGATGGATAAAAAATCACGTCAGCGCTTTAAGGACTATGCTCTCAAAAGAGTAGTAAAAAACTTATTTAAAAAATTAATAGAGCAAGAAATAATTAGTAAGAATGATGATATTGAACTGTTTGTGAACATTGACCAGCAAGGTTTTGCTACTAATGGTTTATACGGACTGGGAGATGGTATCTTAGAAGAATTGAAGTATGGTATCACTAATTTCAATTATGGAACATATTACCCTCCAATTTTAGAGGGAAAATTTATGGTTCATACTAAATCATGTGTATCTGAAAATGATTACTTAATACAGGCTGCAGATATCTTAGCTAATAGAATATGGAACTCTTATGAGAAACAGAAGAGTAAACTAAGGCGGATACCTAATCATATTTTTTTATATTTACCGTAGTTTTTGCTTGAAAAAGTAATAGGTATTGCGTATAATACAATTACAGGTATATGTACACTGTTCAAACATCTGAACTGTGATTAAAGCAATTAAGCGTATGTTAAGTACGTCGCACTCAGATGGGAAAGCACCGTGAGGTGCTTTTTTTGTTAATGAATTATTTAGGAACTTAACAATAAAAACATTGTAGCTGTAATGAAAAAGTTGATTCAATATATATTACTGGAATCCATAATTATAGGGTAAAATATCTACAAAAAAGCACCTAGAAAGGTACTGATTTCTTGCCTGCTAAACTCATTGAAATATGTCCAAATTTGTTCCCCTTTTTGTGGAACAACTAAGGAGCTTTAATGATTGTTAGGGTACTTATATTTGACATAAAAGCTTATGTAATAAGGATTAAGGACACCAAAGATGAATATAAGTAATCGTTTTTAAGTAATACAACAAAATGCTTTAATTTTAAAATTCATTTTGCAAAAAGCCCGTTGTTATGGGCTTTTTTGTTTATCTTAAATCATTGATTTTTGAGTTTGTTCAGTTATTTGTTTAGTTACAAGTTTGTTTTCTAATAAAAAAAGTCCCTAGTCTAATACAAGTGACTAGGGGGCGTAATATGATAATAGATGATTTTGAGGTATAAATTATTTATTATCCAATCCGCCTTCAAAATCTGCTGAAACATTTGAAACGTAGTTGGTGAAATAGGCTTCAAAATCTTTTTTTAGTTGGTCGTACTCCTCTTCGGAGTAATCTTTATCCTCTATATAAGCCTGAAATCTAGGAATTCCCAGATCTTTTTGGAGACGTTGGATTACTTCTGTCTTTGTCATAAGAACCTCTCTTTCATTCTTTATTTTACCATATTTCAAATTGTATGAAGCATGCATGTTGTTTTAAAGGTTCACTTTTGATATACTGTCAAAGTTATTTAAGAAGGAGGCTACTATGTCTATTATTACACTAATTTTAGCTGGGATTGTTGCTTTGGAGCATCTCTATATCATGTATTTGGAAACTTTTGCGACACATTCAGACACGACTAGTCGTGTTTTCAATATGAGCAAAGAAGAACTTCAACGTGATTCTATTACAAACTTATTTAAAAATCAAGGGATTTACAATGGTTTGATTGCTATATTCCTCTTATATGGGATTTTTACAAATAGTCAGTTACTTGTAACTGTTTTTGTACTCAATGTTTTCTTTGCTGCTATTTATGGTGCTATAACTGCCAATAAGAAAATTATTTTAACGCAAGGCGGACCCGCAATTTTGACCTTGCTTTCACTTATCATTTCCTTATTTTAAGGATTTTATTGTAAAAGAAAAAAGCTGCTTTAACTATTGAAATGGTTTGCAGCTTTTTTATGCTTTTGAAGTGATTTTATTGTGGAATAAATCGTAGAAGAAAGTCTGTCATTTCTTGAGGTGATTCTTTTTTACCTTTATTTATCCAGGCTTGACAAGCACCAAAAATAGCATGTGCAAAATAAATACTGGCATAGTCTTTCTCGAATCCTTTAAGAGCTCTTTCTTCAGCAGTGGGATCAATGAAGTCCTCAGCTATCATACGCTGAAGTTTATGTATCAGAAAATCTTGAATTTCTTTTGATCCATTGGTAGACAATAGAGCTGATAGGAGCTTTTCACGAGTGAGAAATTCAAAGATTTCGAGAAAGGCTCCCTCTTTCTTTCCTTCATATTTATCGAAGATATACTCTAGCTTGTGGAAAAGCTCTTTCTGATAACTATCAATCATTTCATACTTATCTTTGTAGTGGGTATAAAAACTCGAACGGCTAATCCCAGCTGTTTGAACCAGACGAATGGTAGTAATATCATTGAAATCTTGGTCTTCAAGACATATTACTAAAGCATCTAAAAGAGCTTTTTTTGTTTGCGCGCGTCTTTGATCTTTTGACATACAAATCTCCTTTTATACACTTTTAGACTATGTGTCCAAAAATCGATTGTTTAACATTGATTTTCAGGTAAATGAGTTTATAATTGATTATATCATAAAAATAAACACAATGTCTAAAAAGGAGAAATATGTTAGCAGAATTAAAGGCTCTTCTTAAAAGTCCAAAGCTCTGGATAACAATTATTGGTGTCTCATTGATACCTGCTTTATATAATCTAATCTTTTTGTCTTCTATGTGGAATCCTTATGGTAATGTCAAACACTTACCAGTGGCAGTAGTGAACAAAGATAAGAGTGCTAGTTTCCAGAATAAGATTCTGAATATTGGTCATGATATGGTAGACAATATGTCTAAAAACAAAAATCTAGACTATCACTTTGTGACTGAAAATGAAGCCCAAAAAGGAATTGAGGATGGTGATTACTATATGGTAATCACTTTTCCAGAAAACCTCTCAAGTAATGCAGCAAGTCTTTTGACAAATGATCCTAAGAAACTGGAAATTTCTTATCAAACAACAGCAGGACATAGCTTCGTTTCTTCAAAAATGAGCGATTCTGCCATGTCTAAGTTGAAGGATACTGTTTCTAAAAATATTACATCAACTTATGTTGGAGCTGTCTTTAGGAGTATGTCTCAACTTCAGGGTGGTATGGGAACTGCAGCGAATGGGGCTAGGCAATTATATGCAGGTGCAGGCGCACTTCAGTCAGGGAGTCAGACCTTATCAAATGGCTTAGGAACTCTTGCTGGATCTACACAAACATTGGCTACAGGTGTTGATACCTTGAGTTCAGGCGCGTCTGCCTATACTTCAGGTGTGTCAACTTTGTCAGGCGCTTTGTCACAGTTAAATGCGAACTCTGAGGCTGTTAATTCTGCTGCAGGTCAATTTGTATCAGGAGCAGAGGCCATGAATACCTTAGTTACAGGTGCAGATTCGTTGTCAACAGCGCTCAGTCAAATGGCTACAGCAACAAGTTTATCTGAAGAACAGCAAGCACAGTTGTCAACCCTATCAACTAATTTAACTGATTTAAATACAGCAATTCAAAATCTTAATACAGCGATAAGTAACACATCATTACCAAGTGGAACATCAACAACATCAGTAGATACAAGTTCAATAGCGACTTATCTTTCAAATATTTCTTCTGCAGCTAGCTCTATAGCTACAGCTAGTGCAACTGATAAAGCAAATGATTTGGCTGCGGTACAAGGAACAGCTGCTTATCAAAGCTTGACCGCAGATCAACAAGCAGAGATTACATCGGCAATTAGTAATGCAGGCTCTACAGCTAGTAGTTATGCTTCAACTATTGCATCTGATGTGTCAAGTATGTCAACTGCTTTATCTAGCTTGACAGGTACGACAACAACTAGTAGCGGAGATTCAAGTAGTTTGGCTTCTCTACAAACGTCTATTTCAGGCATTGCAAGTTCGGCGAATGCTCTTCTCCCTGTAGCTTCATCAACGGTATCATCAATGCAAGCTAATATTGCTAATGTCAATTCAGTACTTGTCAATCAATTATCACCAGGAGCAACTCAAGTGGCTTCAGGTGTATCAACCGCTCAAAATACTCTAGCAACAGGTGCAAGTGCACTTTCAACTGGTTTGTCAACTTATACTGGTGCAGTGTCAACGATTGCCAGTGGTGCTCAAACTCTAGATGCTAACAGTAGTAGTTTAATGACTGGTTTTGCTACTCTTCAGAGTGGTACAAGTGCTCTCAATACAGGAGCTCAACAATTAGCAACTGGAGGAAATACCTTAACAAATGGGTTGACAAGTTTGTCAACTAACCTTTCCACATTGTCTGATTCATTAAATAAGGCTAATCAGCAACTATCTCTTGTTTCTGTAAACTCAGACAATGCAAAAATGGTTAGTGCTCCGCTTAAAGAGAAGAAAACTGATAAGGATAAGGTTGACACTAATGGTGTGGGGATGGCTCCATATATGATTTCTGTTTCTCTTATGGTTGTCGCTCTTTCAACTAATGTTATCTTTGCTAAGAGCTTGACAGGAAGGAACTTTACGAGCCGCTTTGATTGGGCTAAGAATAAGTTCTTTATCAATGGTATCATTACGACTTTGGCTGCAATTGCCCTTTATATTGCCATTCGATTTGTGGGAGTTGAACCAAATCATCCATTAGCTACATTTGGTATGATTCTCCTTGCAGCATGGACTTTAATGGCGCTTGTTACAGCCCTTGTGGGTTGGGATGATAGATATGGTGCATTTGCTTCCATGATTATGCTCCTTTTGCAGCTAGGTTCTAGTGCAGGGACTTATCCAATTGAACTTAGTCCTAAGTTCTTTAAGGTCGTCCAACCATTCTTACCAATGTCCTACTCGGTATCAGGTCTTCGTCAAACTATTTCAATGACAGGACAGATCTCAGATCAAGTACGTATGTTATTCATTTTCTTACTTATTTTTGTAGTTGTAGGTATTATTATTTATAGACCAAAGTCTGAAAATGAATAAACTAAAGGCCAGCTCTAATGTGAGCTGGCTTTTTATGTTATTCAACAGTTATATCACCGAGGTCTGAGGTAATGGTTAGTGTGTTATCCTTTGAAATCTTAAGGTTATTTGTGATGTCCACCTCTCCTGAATGACTATCGGCTTGAACATTGAGCGTGTAATCTTTAAGAGCTATTTCAATATTACCGGATGTAACATCAAGTTTATTGTGACTATTGAAAATCAGGTTATCTCCAGAGTAATCTCCCATTGCAATAGATAAATCTGAGTTAGTAAAAAGTGTATGATAACTATCAACACTACCAACATCAAGATTAGCTTTTAGGTTGCTGACAATCATTTTAGTAAAAGTTAGGTCCCCGACATTTAGATTGATGTCTGCTTGTTTGATAGTGCTATTACTTAAATCTAGATTTCCAGTTGCTAAATCAACCTTTAAAAAATCAATCGTTTGTTTTTTAGGGAGTGTAATGACAATGGTTTTATTTCTGACTTCCTCGTTGAGAATAGAAAGCCTTACTAAATCTTTTAATCCGAAAAAGTTAATATGTTTGTTAGAAGTTGAATCTAATTCAGAGTTGTTATCATTGATAGTCAATTGACCATCCTTTACAGATGTGTCAATTGGATTTTTTGTTTTTTGGTAGTAAGAAAGCGTTGCTTTGTCAACGTCACCATTTTTTATAAGCACATTGTAGCTACTACTTTTAATATCAATTTTATTGAAGTCCTTAACTTCTTTCTTGACATAATCTTGCTCACTTATAGTTTTATTTTGTAAATCTGTTAAGCCACCTTGGCTATAACCCCAAGCTACTAATCCTCCTCCTAAAAATAGAGAGATAAGAGACACTCCGAGGACAATCTTTTTCCAAGTTTTCATGATTTTCTTCCTTTCTTGATGAGCCATTTAATCAATAGGGTAATTAGCTTTACAATAAGTTTACAGATTTCAAATGAAATCAAAAGCAGTAAGAGTGCTCCTCCAAATATCAATAGACCTAGACCCACTCCAAACAGTGTTGAAGCTAGTGAAACATTTAAGAGAGAGAAGCTTGTAAAGAAAGTGTAAACACCACTAATGAGCAAGGCAAAAGTAAGAGCTAAGGCAGTCACTATGACTGCAAAAATGATCAAAAGAAGTGTCAATAGCATAGCTAGGAAGAATAGTAGAATTGGTAAGGCGACTGGACTGGCTAAAACAGCTAGAATCGCAATCCAGAGGATAGTTGTTTTATTACGTAAGCTACTCTTATCCTCAATAATCTTTTCGTCTAGAAGACGACTAATGACTTCATGTGCTGCTTCCTTAGGTGTACCCAATTCTGCAATAACCTGAGCTTCATTTTCAGGTCCGGCCTCTTCAAAATATTCCATGAAATATTCGAGGGCCTCTTCGTAGTCCTTTTGTGGTAATTTTCGTAGATATTTTGTTAATTTGGCTATATATTCAGTCCTTGTCATGTCTTAATCTCCCTTCTACAATACCATCCAGAGTTTCTTTATAGGTTAACCATTCTTCATTAAGAAATTGAAGTTGATTTTTTCCCTCTTGGGTAATACTGTAATATTTACGTTTACGCCCTTGATACGCTTGGCTATAGGTGGTCATATAGCCTGCTTTTTCAAGCTTTTTTAGAATAGGATAAAGTGTTGACTCCTTGATATTAGCCGCAAGCTTTATGGTTTGACTAATCTCATAGCCATAAGAGTCTTCTTGATTAATAATAGCTAATATTAAGAATTCTATTAGGATTGACGATGTTGGAAAATACATAGTTTGCTCCTTTACTTTTAGGATATGTATAAAAATTATATATAATTATTTTACACATTGAGTGTATCTCTTTTAGAAAGATATGTCAATATTTTATATATAAAAATTTTATATAATAGGGATAACTTCTTTTTTATGATAATATGAAGTCAAGGAGTTCTTATGACTATTAAAGATAAACTAGCTCATTACGAGCCGAAACCACTAGGGGAGAAAGGACGCTATGCAGTGCTCTTACCCTTGATATATGATGTAAAAACTGATAAGTATCAAATCCTTTACCAAGTACGAAGTGAGCATATTTCTCAACCAGGTGAGGTCTCTTTTCCAGGTGGGCGTGTCGAAGACGGTGAGACTTTTAAAGAAGCTGCTATACGAGAAACTTGTGAGGAACTAAACTTAATTCCTGATCAAATTGACATTTGGGGAGAGATTGATTATCTGATTCATCAGGGGAGAACCACCCATTGCTTTGTTGGAAAGATAAATATAGAAAATTGGGAGGATATTCATCCGAATGAAGAAGTGAAACGGTTGTTTACAGTTTATGTTGACACCTTGTTGACAGGGGATCCGATTTATTATAAAGTGACTTCTATCTTGAGTGATGCGAAAGATTTCCCATTTTTCCTGGTAAAAAACAGAGAAAAATACAATTTTGGGTATAGTGAACGTCATATTCCTTTTTACAGAAACTTGACAGAAAATATATGGGGAATGACAGCTATGTTTACGCATAGGTTTACAGACATTCTGAAAGATTTAGAGTAAAAATAAAAGATCAACATATTATTGTTGATCTTTCAGAATGAAGACAAACATCGTTTTTGATG
>NZ_KV832456.1:0-454 GCF_001837455.1 Streptococcus sp. HMSC068F04 | reverse complement strand
TGCACACTTTCCCATAGAATACTTCATAAGGTGTTTTCCAGTTAAGACATTTTCGTGGCCTATTATTAAGTTTGTTCTCCCATAGCTGAATAGTCTGATCATCAACCAATGTTAGATCACTACCCTTTGGAAAATATTCTCTAAGTAATCCATTCGTGTTCTCATTGGTTCCTCGTTGCCATGGAGCATGAGGGTCAGGAAAATAGACTTCAATGTTCAATTGATCACTCAATTTCTGATGATACGTGAATTCTTTCCCTCTATCAGGAGTTACTGTATACTTCGTCAAGGGTTCTAACAGTTTTACCATAGCTTCTATTACCAACTTGCTTTTCTTAACAGCTACCTTTTTGATTTTTAGAAAACGAGAATAACGGTCTGTTAGAGTAACTAAACAAGCTTTTCCAGTTTTACCTGCAACAGTATCGGCTTCCCAATCTCCTATTCTAGTTCG
>NZ_KV832455.1:0-21914 GCF_001837455.1 Streptococcus sp. HMSC068F04 | reverse complement strand
GTGTTGCACTTCATTTTACAATAGGGCAAACTATTTTTTGTCAAAATTTTCTGAATAATTCTCGTTTAAATCTTGGATTATTTCTAAAAAAATGATAAAATAGGTCTTATAATAGATAAAAGGAGTTACTATCTTGGCTAAACAATACAAAAACTATGTCAATGGTGAGTGGAAAACATCTGAAAACGAAATTACTATCTACGCACCTGCAAACGGTGAGGAACTTGGATCAGTTCCAGCGATGAGCCAAGCTGAAGTAGACGAAGTCTACGCAGCAGCTAAAGCAGCACTTCCAGCATGGCGTGCACTTTCATATGCTGAACGTGCAGCTTACCTTCATAAAGCAGCAGATATCTTGGAACGTGATGCAGAAAAAATCGGTCAAGTTCTTTCTAAAGAAATCTCTAAAGGTTTGAAATCTGCAATCGGTGAAGTTGTTCGTACTGCTGAAATCATCCACTATGCAGCTGAAGAAGGTTTGCGTTTGGAAGGTGAAGTACTTGAAGGTGGTTCATTTGACGCAGGTAGCAAGAAAAAAATCGCTGTTGTTCGTCGCGAACCAGTAGGTCTTGTCCTTGCTATCTCTCCATTTAACTACCCAGTAAACTTGGCTGGTTCTAAAATTGCTCCTGCCTTGATTGCTGGTGACGTTGTTGCCTTCAAACCACCAACACAAGGTTCTATCTCAGGTCTTCTTTTGGTTGAAGCATTTGTTGAAGCTGGTATCCCTGCAGGTGTCTTGAACTCTATCACTGGTCGTGGTTCTGTTATCGGTGACTATATCGTTGAACACAAAGCAGTTGATTTCATCAACTTCACAGGTTCAACACCAGTTGGTGAAAATATCGGTCGTTTGGCAGCTATGCGTCCAATCATGCTTGAACTTGGTGGTAAAGATGCCGCTATCGTTCTTGAAGATGCTGATCTTGACTTGACTGCTAAAAACATTGTTGCTGGTGCCTTTGACTATTCAGGTCAACGTTGTACAGCTATCAAACGTGTTCTTGTAATGGATAGTGTTGCAGATGAATTGGTAGAAAAAGTAACTGCTTTGGTAGGTAATATCACTGTTGGTATGCCTGAAGAAAGTGCAAGCGTTACACCACTTATCGATACAAAAGCAGCTGACTTCGTTCAAGGTTTGATTGATGATGCCGTTGAACAAGGTGCTACTGCTAAAACTGAATTGAAACGTGAAGGTAACCTTATCTACCCAGCTGTCTTTGATCATGTAACAACTGACATGCGTCTTGCTTGGGAAGAACCATTTGGTCCAGTATTGCCATTCATCCGTGTATCTTCAGTTGAAGAAGCAATCAAGATTTCTAACGAATCTGAATTTGGTCTTCAAGGTGCAGTCTTCACTCAAGACTACCCACGTGCATTTGCAATTGCTGAACAACTTGAAGTTGGTACAGTTCACATCAACAACAAAACACAACGTGGTACAGATAACTTCCCATTCCTTGGTGTTAAAGGATCTGGTGCCGGAACTCAAGGTGTGAAATACTCTATCGAAGCTATGACTCGTGTGAAATCAACAGTATTTGATATCGCAAACTACTAAGAGTTTAGCTATTCAATCATTAAAAAGTGTAAAGAGTCCCCATTATAGGGACTCTTTTTCTTTTAAAATATGGTATAATAGAACTAAATTTCGAATATAGAGAGTTTTCTGACAATGAATAAATCTTATTTTTACTTGGTTATGAAGACCCATGAATTAGAGGTGCCATACACTGGTAAACTTCGTCGTGTGCGTGTTCTTCTACCTAAGAACTATGAAACGGATACAGATCGTTCTTACCCTGTCGTGTATTTCCATGATGGTCAGAATGTTCTTTATAGTAAGGAGTCATTTTCGGGCTATTCTTGGAAGATTATCCCAACAATCAAGCGTAATCCTGATATTTCGCGCATGATTGTTGTAGCCATCGATAATGATGGTCCTGGCCGTATGAATGAGTATTCTGCGTGGAAGTACCAAGAATCTAATATCCCTGGTGTTCAGTTCGGAGGCAAGGGAGTAGAGTATGCGGAGTTTGTCATGGATGTGGTTAAACCCTTTATTGACAAGGAGTACCGTACCCTCTCAGACCGTCAGCATACAGCTATGATTGGTTCATCCCTTGGTGGTAATATCACTCAGTTTATGGGGCTTGATTATAAGGAGCAGATAGGTTGTCTTGGGGTATTTTCTTCAGCTAACTGGTTGCATCAAGATGCCTTTGATCGTTACATGTCGCGTCAAAAGCTCGATGCAGATCAACGTGTCTACATTTATGTAGGGACTGAGGAAGCTGATGATACTGACAAGACCTTGATGGCTGGTAACATTAAGCAGGCTTATATTGACTCTTCATTGAGCTATTACCATGATTTGATTGCTCGTGGGGTTGATTTGGAAAATATCAAGATTCACATTCAGTCTGGTGCTGAACACAATGAAGAAGCTTGGGCTGAGAATTTACCAGACTGTCTTCGCTTTTTCGCTGAAAAGTGGGACTAGTCTATATTAACGCAAATTATTTTAATTTAGGAAAAGGTATATAAATATGAATATCGAACATCTTAGCCACTGGAGTGGTCAACTTAATCGTGAAATGTATGTTAACCGTTATGGGCACGCTGGTATCCCTGTTGTGGTTTTTGCTTCATCAGGTGGTAGCCATAACGAATACTATGACTTCGGTATGATTGATGCTTGTGCACGTTTTATCGAAGAAGGGCGCGTACAATTCTTTACGCTGTCAAGTGTGGACAGTGAAAGCTGGCTTTGTGATTGGAAAAATCCACACGATCGTGCTGAAATGCATCGTGCTTATGAACGTTATGTTATTGAAGAAGCTATTCCATTTATCAAACACAAAACTGGTTGGTTTGATCCAATGATGACAACAGGATGTTCAATGGGTGCTTACCATGCGCTTAATTTCTTCTTGCAACATCCTGATGTTTTCAATAAAGTAGTAGCTCTTAGTGGTGTCTACGATGCTCGTTTCTTTGTGGGTGAGTTTGGAGGGGATGAAGCTATTTACCAAAATTCCCCATCAGATTATATCTGGAACCAAAATGATGGTTGGTTTATCGACCGCTACCGTCAAGCTGAAATCATCGTATGTACAGGTCTTGGTGCTTGGGAACAAGATGGTCTTCCTTCTTACTATAAACTTAAGGAAGCCTTTGAACAAAAGAATATTCCAGCCTGGTTCTCTGAGTGGGGCCATGATGTCGCTCACGATTGGGAATGGTGGCGTAAACAAATGCCTTATTTCCTTGACAATATGAACCTATAATTTCTTTGTCTATCCTATCTAAATAACTATAAAAGAGGAATCACTAATGAATTATCTTGTTATTTCACCATACTATCCACAAAACTTCCAACAGTTTACAGTTGAACTTGCAAATAAGGGAATCACTGTTCTTGGTATTGGTCAAGAGCCTTATGAGCAATTGGATCAACCTTTGAAAGATGCTTTGACTGAGTACTTCCGTGTAGACAATTTGGAAAACTTAGATGAAGTTAAACGTGCGGTAGCCTTTCTTTTCTACAAACATGGCCCAATCGACCGCATCGAATCTCATAACGAATACTGGTTGGAATTAGATGCTGCACTTCGTGAACAGTTCAATGTTTTTGGTGCTAAGCCAGAAGATCTTAAGAAGACTAAATTCAAGTCTGAAATGAAGAAACTCTTCCAAAAAGCTGGAGTTCCAGTTGTTCCTGGTGCTGTTATTAAAACTGACGAAGATGTGGATAAAGCTGTGAAAGAAATCGGTCTTCCAATGATTGCTAAGCCAGATAATGGGGTTGGTGCAGCTGCAACCTTCAAACTTGAAACAGAAGATGATATCAATCACTTCAAGGCTGAGTGGGATCATGAAACAGTTTATTTCTTTGAAAAATTTGTAACTTCAAGTGAAATCTGTACTTTCGATGGTTTGATTGATCATGATGGTAATATTGTCTTCTCAACAACTTTCGATTATGCCCACACTCCACTTGACTTGATGATTTACAAGATGGATAATTCTTACTACGTTCTTAAGGAAATGGATCCTAAGTTACGTAAGTATGGTGAGGCAATTGTCAAAGAATTTGGTATGAAGGAACGTTTCTTCCATATTGAGTTCTTCCGTGATGGTGACGACTATATTGCTATTGAATATAACAACCGTCCAGCAGGTGGCTTCACAATCGACGTCTATAACTATGCTCATTCTTTTGATTTGTACAAGGGTTATGCGGATATCGTTGCTGGTGAACCATTCCCAGCTTCTCAGTTTGAGCCACTTTACTGTTTGGCAACTTCACGTCGTGCAAGCTCTCATTATGCTTACTCAGAAGAAGAACTTTTCGATAAGTATCGTGAACAACTTAAAGTTAAGAAAATCATGCCTGCAGCCTTTGCAGAGTTGCAAGGTGACTTCCTTTATATGTTGACAACTCCAAGTCGTGAGGAAATGGAACAAATGATTGAGGACTTTGGTAAAAAAGCCTAATCTGTATATGTTAAAAGCACTTCATAGTAAACTGAAGTGCTTTTGTAATGGCTTATTTTTCGTGAAGCTCTTGGTTTTTAAGAACCAGTTCTGATACTTTAGCGAATTTTTTAAGTTTTTTGAGGTCTTCTGGATGAGTTACCAAGCTAATGACGCTACCTTCATTTCCCATACGGCCGGTACGACCTGCACGGTGAGTGTAGGCTTCACGGTCTCGAGGAATATCGAAGTTGATGACCACTTCCAGATTTTCAATATCGATGCCTCGTGCCAAGAGGTCAGTACCTAGTAAGAGTGAAATCTCATGGTTCTTGAATTTTTCCAAGATAACCTTACGGAATTTGACGTTGATGTCACTAGCCAATGATACTGCTGAAGCTCCGTTAAATTGGAGGCGCTCTTCAGTAGCCCCAAGGTCAGAAAGACTGTTGAAAAAGACAAGGCCACGGAAATCAGGAATATTGGAGAACTTACGAAGAAGTTCGACACGGTTACGTTTATCAACACTGATATAATAATGTTTAATAGTATCTAATTCCTGATCAGATAAGTCATAAACGATAGTATTTTCGACAAGAACTTGATCGTCAATTTTGTTGGTTGCCGAAATATAGATCATTTGATGATCACGAGGAACATGGTGGCTGATTTTTGTCACAAAGTGGTATTGGCTATCACTGAGAAGCTCATCAAATTCATCGAGGACGATGGTGTTGACATTCATCATCTTGATTTTTTTGAGTTTAATCAGCTCAAAAACACGGCCAGGGGTTCCGATGAGAATTTCTGGTCCTTTCTTCAGGCGTTCAATTTGTCGTTTTTGACTAGAGCCAGAAAGGAAGAGTTGGGCAGTGAGTCCTAGTGGCTCAGCCCATTGTTTGGTTACATCAAAAATCTGTCCAGCAAGCTCTGAATTGGGTGCTAAGATAAGCAATTGCTGAGATTTTTTTGGCTTGAGTGAAAGAAGAAGTGGAAGAAGGTAGGCAAGGGTTTTACCTGTTCCTGTAGGACTGATACCTAGGACATTATCTCCTTCAGTGATTGGTGCAAAGAGTTCTTTTTGAATGGCAGTCTCTGTAGTGATTTCTTTTTCTTTAAGGAGGTCTTGCCATTGCTCAGGAAAGTTTTTAAACATAAAAGTCTCATTTTCTATATGGATTTGCTTTTATTATATCATGATTTAGTGTAGAATAGATAGGAAAGACTATATTAGATAGGAATTTACCATGCCTAAAAAACCGATTATTATTGGGGTTACGGGTGGCTCTGGTGGTGGTAAGACCAGTGTTTCTCGTGCCATTCTATCAAATTTTCCAGATGAGAAAATTGCCATGATTGAGCATGATTCTTATTATAAGGATCAGTCACATTTGACTTTTGAAGAGCGTGTGTCAACTAACTACGACCATCCCTTTGCCTTCGATACAGATCTTATGATTGAACACATCAATGAGCTGATTGCTGGGCGTCCAGTGGATATTCCCATTTATGACTACACCCAACACACACGCAGTGATAAGACTTATCGTCAGGAACCACAGGATGTTTTCATTGTTGAAGGGATTTTGGTACTTGAGGATAAACGCTTGCGTGATTTGATGGATATCAAGCTCTTTGTTGATACTGATGATGACATTCGTATTATCCGTCGTATCAAACGTGATATGGAAGAGCGTGGTCGTAGCTTGGATAGTATCATTGAGCAATATATTAGTGTGGTTAAACCTATGTACCACCAGTTTATTGAACCTACGAAACGCTACGCAGATGTGGTGATTCCTGAAGGTGTCACAAATACTGTTGCTATCGATTTGATTAACACTAAGGTAGCAAGCATTTTGAAAGAAAGTCAGAAAGCCTAAGCAGGAGCTTGGCTTTTTTGGTATAATTGAAACGCTATGATTATTTTACAAGGAAACAAGATTGAGCGCTCTTTCTCAGGAGATGTGCTCTTTGATAATATTAATATTCAGGTAGATGAACGTGATCGTATTGCCCTGGTTGGCCGTAACGGTGCTGGAAAATCAACCTTATTGAAAATTTTGGTTGGAGAGGAAGCGCCGACAAGAGGTGAAATCAACACAAAACGTGATTTGAATTTGTCTTACTTGGCTCAGGATAGTCGTTTTGAGTCTAGCAATACCATCTATGCAGAAATGTTAAATGTCTTTGCAGACTTACGTGCAGACGAAAAGCGTCTGCGTGACATGGAATTGAAGATGGCCGAGTTGACTGGGACAGACTTGGACAAGTTAATGACTGACTACGATCGCCTTTCCGAGGATTTCAGACAGCGTGGTGGTTTTACCTATGAATCTGATATCAGAGCTATTCTCAATGGTTTTAAGTTTGATGAAAGCATGTGGGAGATGCCCATTTCCGATCTTTCTGGAGGGCAAAACACGCGCCTGGCTTTGGCGAAAATGCTGCTTGAGAAGCCTGAGCTCTTGGTACTGGACGAACCGACCAACCACTTGGATATCGAGACCATTGCCTGGTTGGAAAATTACTTGGTCAATTATCAGGGAGCTCTAATCATTGTCAGTCACGACCGTTATTTTTTGGACAAGGTGGCGACAGTAACACTAGATTTGACCAAACATAGTTTAGATCGTTATGTCGGAAATTATTCAAAATTCATGGAGCTTAAGGCTGAAAAGTTGGCCACTGAAGCAAAGAACTTCGAGAAGCAACAAAAGGAAATTGCTAAGTTGGAGGACTTTGTTAATCGTAATATTGTCCGTGCCTCTACAACTAAGCGTGCTCAAGCCCGTCGTAAACAGCTAGAGAAAATGGAACGTCTGGATAAGCCAACAGAAGGTCAAAAGTCAGCTAATATGACTTTCCATGCGGATAAGGTCTCTGGGAATGTGGTCTTGACTGTGAGGGATGCTACTATTGGTTATGATGATGAGATTCTCTCAGAGCCTATTTCTCTAGATGTTAAGAAGATGGATGCCATTGCCATTGTGGGACCTAATGGTATCGGAAAAACAACCTTTATCAAGTCGGTAGTAGGTAAACTGCCATTTATCAAGGGAACATCAACTTATGGTGCCAATGTTGAAGTGGGGTACTATGACCAAACCCAATCTGCCTTGACACCGTCGAACACTGTTCTTGATGAGTTGTGGAATGATTTTGCGACAACTCCTGAAGTTGAGATTCGTAACCGTCTGGGAGCCTTTCTCTTCTCAGGTGATGATGTCAAAAAGTCGGTTTCCATGCTTTCTGGTGGTGAGAAAGCTCGCCTGCTCCTAGCCAAATTATCAATGGAAAACAACAACTTCCTTATCCTAGATGAGCCGACCAACCACTTGGACATTGATAGTAAGGAAGTCTTGGAAAATGCCCTTATTGACTTTGATGGAACACTTCTCTTTGTCAGCCATGACCGTTACTTTATCAACCGTGTGGCAACCAAAGTGATGGAAATTTCTGAGGATGGGGCAACCATTTATCTTGGAGATTACGATTACTACCTTGAAAAGAAGGCGGAGCTTGAAGAGTTAGCACGACTTGAGGTAGAGGAAAATCAAGTATCAGAGGAAGTCCAAGTAGCTTCAGCGGGTGCTAGTGATTATCAAGCTCAAAAAGCCAATCAAAAAGAGATGCGTAAACTAAGTCGACGCATTGAGCAAATTGAAAATGAGCTAGAGACGATTGAAGAACGCTTGGAGGAAATTTCTGCTGCCATGCTAGAAACAAATGATGTGGCGGAATTGTCTGACTTGCAGAAAGAGCTGGATGGCTTATCAGTCAATCAAGAAGCTCTGATGGAAGAGTGGAGTGACTTATCAGAACAATTGGAAGGTTAAGAGATGATGAAAACCTTTTCATGCTTTGAGTTGTGAAAGGCTTACATTGTTGGTATACTAGTCTTAGTATATAAAAGGAGACTAACTTTATGAACAAAGTAAAGAAAAAAGTGTATCGTAACACAACATCTTTCAACATGATGGCATGGGGATCATTTGCCTTCTTCGTAATCTTGATGTTGGTAGGCCTCTATACCCTTAAAGAGCCTTTGATGGTTAAGGGTTACTACCTCATGGGATGTGTAGGATTGATTTCATCATCATTTACAGTATCTAAGGTTGTCCGTGATAACCAAGAAGATGAAGAAAACTATAACAAACTCATCGCTCAACAAACTTTCGAACAATAAGAAGAGAAGCCTGAAAAGGCTTTTTCTTTTTGCAGAAAATGCACAAATATTCTGACTCTTTCCTAGTGGAAGTGTTATAATGGAGTGAAGAGGGTTAGATGATTTTGGAATGAGTAAGTCCAATTCATCAGCCTCAATGCCTTATAAGACTAATTATCGTATAAGAATGCGTTAGTGAAAAGGTAGGTAATATTATGGAATTCAAAGTGAAAGATGGTCAAATCATCTATTATCGTGATCTCGGTAAAGGCTTTCCAATTGTTTTTTTGCATGGCAATAATTTGTCAGGAAATTACTTTGGTAAGCAAGGAATTCTGTATCGAGACTATCGTTTAATTTTCATTGATAGTCGTAATCACGGCAGGTCCAGTCGTCAAAGTGTTAAGATGACCTTTGAACAGATGGCTGCCGATTTGGAGGAAATTTTGCAATATTTGAATATCAAGAAGGCCTTATTTGTCGGTCATAGTGACGGTGCCAATTTGGCTATGGTTTATGCTAGTCGTTATCCTGACCGGATTGCAGGGCTCTTGCTTAATGCGGGAAATATGACCTTTAATGGGTTGACGAGACGCTCAAGATTCGCGGTCTATATACAATATCTTTGCTTAAAAGCCTTGTCACCATTTTCATCTAAAATGGATATCATGGCTCAGGTAACGGGGCTTATGCTTCATGACTTGCCACTAGATAGGGAACGTCTACATCAGGCTGCCTATCCTGTTTGGGTAGTTATGGGGCAAAGGGATGTTATCAGTATCAGGCATTCTAGGGAGATTTCGGAACTCTTTCCAATTCATAAGCTTTATGTCCAACGTCGAGAAGGGCATCGTCTAGCTCAACGTAAATATAAGATTTTCAATCAAATGATTCGTGAGCTTGTGAGAATTAGTCGAAAAGAGGTGGTGGCATGAAGCGTCTTTTAGAGAGACTTCAACCTTTAAAAGCGGCCGTTAAATCTATCTTCTTTATCTCGATTACGGTTCTTGTCGTCATAGAATTGGTTCGCCTCAAACGGACCATCACTTTAGAGTCACTTGAGTCAGCTCTGGGCGGTTTGTCTATTTGGCATCTTGTTTTGATGGCTATCATCGGACTAGTCGCTGTCTCCCCTATGCTCTTTTATGACATTATACTGAATAAGGAGCTAGAAACGGATTATTCCAAATCCTATATCTTAGAAACTAGTTGGGCTGTTAACACCATTAATAATTTAGCTGGTTTTGCTGGTTTGGTCGATGTGGGTCTGAGATATTCCTTTTATTCTGAGGATGGGCAGGAAAAGACGGGTGTTAAGGCACTTTCTCGTTTATTGCCTTACTTTATGTCGGGCCTATCCCTTTTAAGTGGTTTGGTATTCGCTGTCTTTTGGTTCTTCCCTCTAAGTCCAGATTTAAGAAAGTATTGGTTACTGTTATTGGGGATTTTCCTTTATCTGCCTTTTATTTTCTTTGTTTCTAGTCGTGAAAAATTAGCCTATTTTGGTCAAGTACCATTGAAAACGAGGCTAAGTCTTCTTTTAGCTTCGACAGCTGAATGGGGAACGGCCCTTGGAAGCTTTGTAAGTGTAGCTTATTTAATGGGCTTGCATGTTCCTCTTTATAATTTGATTCCTCTTTATTTCCTAGCAGTTATTATTGGTATCTTCTCTATGATTCCGGGTGGGATTGGTAGTTTCGATTTGATTGTGATTACCGGTCTGACCTCTATGGGGGTTAGCAATGCTCTAGCGGTTAGTCTGCTCTTGCTCTTTCGTTTAACCTACTACATTATTCCTTTCTTGTTAGGTGTTGTCTTCTTTTTCAAACACATGGGAGGGCGTATCAACGAGAAATACTTCAAACTTTCTTCACGAGTATTTGGTGGAAGTCTCCACCGCTTTCTTGTGTATTTGCTACGTTTTTCAGGGATTTTCTTGATTTTGTCAGCCTTAATCCCAGAACGCTTGGCAAATGTCTACTTTATTAGCCGTTTTAATCCTATTCAGGAACAGTTGATTTGGCAATTCCCAAGTATCCTATTTGGAACTCTATTCATTTTCATGGCTCGTCTCATCAGACGTCGGGTGAAGGGAGCTTTCATTGCTTCCTTAATAACCTTTGTCTTGACCTTGATTTATGTCAATCTCAATGGTATTTCTTGGGCTATGTCATTCCTAATTGTACTCTCTTTGGTGCTTATGTTGATCATCAGAAAGAGGTTGTATCATCGTTACTTTGTTTATAGTTGGGAAGACAAAACCAAGGATTTCCTTTTCCTAGCCTTTACTATTCTGGTTCTTCTTGTTCTGGGTGGCAGCGGTTTTTGGTCTCATTTATTGCCACCTAAGAACCGGGATGTTCTTGGACATTTTGTTCATATTTGGTTTGATATTTTACTGGCATCAGTTATCATTGCAACTATTGTTTGGGGAGTCTTGAGAATTTTGGCACCCCGCAGGACTTTTGGTCAAAGTATGGATGATGAGCGCTTTACAGCTCTCCTTGAGAAATACGGAGGTGCATCAGAAAGTGCCTTGGCTTATTTACATGATAAACGCCTCTTTTGGTATCGTGTCGATGGACAAGACCAGGTAGTTTTCCAATTTGCACAAACCAGCAATAAGTGTGTGGTTATGGGAAATCCAATTGGTAATGAAAACTATTACCGAGCAGCTTGGGAATCTTTCTTGAAGACACTATCAGATTGGAATTTACAAGCCTTGTTTTATGAGGCAGACGAGAGTATTACCCTGATGCTTCATGATTATGGCTTTGATTTTATGAAATTTGGGGAAAACGCCATGGTTGATTTGACGACATTCTCTGTCGATGGTAAGCATGGTAAGAAGTTCCGTAAACCAACCAATCGTGTCGAAAAAGCAGGTTTCCAGTTTAAGTTACTTGATCCTCCATTTTCAGAGACTCAGATGCAAGAAATGAAGGCTGTCTCAGATATTTGGCTTAACGGTCGTAAGGAGAAGGGTTTCTCTCTTGGTTTCTTTGATGAAGCTTATCTGCAGCAGGCACCGATTGCTATTGTTGAGAGTGAGGAAGGAGAAATTGTAGCCTTTGCCAACATCATGCCAACCAATAACAAACGGGTGGCGACGATTGACCTTATGCGTTATGATTTTGAAAAGGCTCCTGAAGGCATCATGGATTACCTCTTTGTCAAACTCTTCCAGTACTTCCAAGCGGAAGGAAAGCAATACTTTGATATGGGAATGGCTCCACTCGCGAATGTGGGTACTGAAGAAGATAGCTTCTTGGAAGAGAAGGTTGCCAATTTGGTCTATGTCTTTGCACAACGTTTTTACTCTTTTAGTGGACTCCAACGTTATAAGGAGAAGTTTTCTCCAATATGGTCTCCAAAATACATTGTTTATCCTAAACGAACTTGGCTCTTGTTTGATATGATTGCCATTTTAAGGATTGATAATCGTAAAATTGAAGACAGATTGAAGAAAAGACGTCTTTGGAAATAGATATAAAAAATAGCGAAACCTTTGGGTTTCGCTATTTTGCTATGTCATAGAATTATTTCTCAAATTCTGCTTTTGATTTAGTATCTGCGTATTCTTCAGCAATCTCACTTGAGAGAATGTCATCATAACTTGGCAATTCAATGTCTTGGCCATATTTGTTACGAAGGGCAGTTGTGACCAAGCGGTAGGCAAGGTTGGCGTTACGAGAAAGAATTGGTCCATGGAAGTAGCTACCATAAACATTTTTATAGTGGACCCCTTCAGTACCATCTTCCTTGTTATTACCATTACCGTAGACCACTTTGCCAAGTGGTTTTTCGTCATCAGAAAGGAAGGTACGCCCTTGGTGATTTTCAAAACCATAGTAAGTTTCATCAAACTCTTCGTTATGGATTTTGATATCACCGATGTAACGGTTATTTTCTTGATTAAGGGTGTAGTGGCCCATGACGCCGATACCATCAATACGGACACCGTTAGCCTGGATGTAATATTGTCCAAGAAGTTGGAAACCACCACAGATGGCTAGGATTACTTTATTATCTTGGATGAATTGACCAATGGCATCACGTTTAGATGGGAGATCTTTGGCAACGATAGATTGTTCGTAGTCTTGACCACCTCCAAAGAAGACCATGTCGTAGTGGTCCTTATCGAAGTCATCACCAACTGAAACGATGTCGAAGGTCATCTTAGCACCAAGTTTTTCACCCACGTATTTGATCATAAGGACATTACCGTTGTCACCGTAGGTATTGAGCAGATTACCATAAAGGTGGGCAACATTTAGGTCGTAGGTGTAGTCACGATTTTCTGGAGATTTGAGTGAAGTATAGGTCATTAGTTCATCTCCTTTCCGACAGCATGACGTTGAGCAAGAATATCACGGAATTCAAGCATGGCAGTATAGGTCGCCAAGATATAGGCATGGTCGCAATCTTGTTTTTCAATCAAGGCCATAATATCTTCAAGTTTTTCTGCTTGTGTAATCTTATCCTCTGGATAGCCAGTCACACGAAGACGGCGGGCAATTTCAGAATGACGGACCCCACCAGCATTAATCTCAGGGATATCCATCTCGAGAATGCTTTCAAAGTTGGCATCCCAAATCCAGCTAGTGTCAATACCATCAGCATAATTGGCGTTAAGAAGGACTGACAAGCTAAATGGATAATCGGCAAGTTTAATCATATCAAGGGCTTGGCTAGCTCCTACGGGATTCTTAATTAGTACCAGAGTACATGATTTGTCACCAATCTTAAAGGTTTCTTGGCGTCCAAAAACAGCACGGCTCTTATCAAAACCAGCCTTGATTTGCTCTGGAGCCACTCCGAAGAATTCAGCGACAGAAACAGCAGCAAGGGCATTGTAGATGTTATAAAGACCACCGACATTAATCTTGTAATCTTGTCCATCAATGACAAATTCAGAAGTAGTGTTGGTGATTTTAGTCAACTCTGTCAGCTTATAATCTAATTCTGGACGGTGGAAGTCGCAGTTAAGGCACACATAGTCTCCCAAGTTAGCGTAAGTATTAAGGCGATACTGAAGAATACTCTCACATTTAGGGCAGACAATACCTTCAGTATTATAATGAGCCAGCTCTGGATCATGTTTTTCAGTGTCAAAACCGTAGAAACGCACGGGATTGACTACCTCTTTAGAATTGAAAAGAGGACTGTCTCCATTAGCCAAAATAGTAGCCTCAGGCGCCTTAGCAGCACCATCTAAAATCATCTGATAAGTGGTATAGATTTCACCGTAGCGGTCCATTTGGTCACGGAAAATATTTGTGAAAACAAAAAGACTTGGAGTGATGTATTCAGTGATTTTTGGAAGGCTGGCCTCGTCAATTTCCAAGACAGCAATTTTCTTACCAGACTTGGCTTTTTTAGCTGTTAGGAAAGTAGAAGTGATCCCTGTGATCATGTTGGCTCCGCTAGGATTGGTCACAATCTCACCAAAAGCTTCTTTAAGAATACCTACTGTCAAAGCTGTTGTAAGAGTCTTACCGTTGGTTCCAGTGACAACGACAATTTCGTAGTCCTTGGCTAAAGTGTCTAAAATATCTTTGTCAAATTTAAGGGCAATTTTTCCAGGCAGGGTTGAACCGCGTCCCAATTTTGAAAGGACGAAATGGCTAGCTTTACCCGCCAGAATTCCCATGGTAGTTTTCATAGTCATGAATTTATTTTATCACAAAAAGTAGTGATTGTAGTCTCAAAATAGTTAGAATTCGTGGTATAATAGAAACTGTTTAAAAATTAAAAGAAAGTGTGATATGTATGGGAATACTTTCGTCCATTGATATTGATTTTTGGCGGTCACTCTTTGATAGTCCGCTGAAAGTTATCGTCAATAGTTTGGACATATTGATTGTTGCTTTTTTAATTTATCGCTTTATTAGGGCTCTACGAGGGACAAAAATTATGACCCTTGTTCAAGGGGTTGTCTTATTTATTTTTGTCAAACTGATTTCTGATTTTATAGGCTTCACGACGATTTCTTATTTGATGAATCAGGTCATCAACTATGGAGCCATTGCGGCGGTTGTGATCTTTGCGCCAGAGCTTCGTTCTGCACTTGAAACCTTTGGGCGTACGCCTCAGCATTTTTTGCAAAGTAAAGAGGTTAGTTCAGACGAGAAGTTGGTTCAAGCCTTTGTTAAAGCTGTTAAGTACATGAGTCCTCGTAAGATTGGGGCCTTGGTTTCTATTGAACAGACTCAGACCTTACAAGAGCAGATTGCGACTGGGATTCCGCTTGATGCGGTGGTGACTGGGGAACTATTAATTAATATTTTCATCCCAAATACACCGCTTCATGATGGAGCAGTTATCATCAGAGATAACAAGGTTGCGACGGCTTGTTCTTATCTGCCATTGACGGAATCTAATAAGATTTCCAAAGAGTTTGGAACTAGGCACAGGGCTGCCATTGGTCTTTCAGAACAAACAGATGCGCTTACCTTTGTTGTGTCAGAGGAGACTGGTGCGATTTCAATTGCTTACAAGGGGAATTTCATCCATGATCTTTCTATTCAAAAATTTGAACAAGAGTTGAGTCTTATCTTGTTGAAAGAACAAGAACCACGTCAGTCATTCTTTCAACGTTGGATTGGAGGTAGCAAAAAATGAAGCGTTTTGTAAATTTCTTTAAAAACGATCGTTTATGGCAGATGCTAGTTGCCCTCTTCTTTGCTGTAGTACTCTTTTTCACAGCCTGGTCGGGGAACGCGCAAAATAAACAGAATAGTTCAAGTGCATCTAATACCTTTACACAAACCATTGAGTCGGTTCCTGTGGACATAAAATATGATAGTGATAAGTACTTTATCAGTGGTTATTCCTATGATGCCGAAGTCTATTTGACGGCGACAACACAGCTGGCTTTAACGACTGAGACAAGTAGTGATACACGTCACTTTAAATTAGTTGCTGATTTGTCAAATTTAGGTCAAGGAACCAGTCGAGTACCTATTCAGGTTAAGGATCTTCCAGCCGGAATGTCTGCGCAGGTATCTCCATCAACCTTGACGGCAACTATTGGCAAAAAAGCCAGCAAGACCTTTGATGTAGTAGCTAATATTACATCAGATAAGTTGGCAAATGGTTATGAAGTGAAAAAAGTTAGCCTGGATGAAACCAAGGTAGAAGTGACGTCGAGTGAAGATATCATTAACCAGATTGACCATGTTCAAGCAGTATTGGAAGGTGATTCCAACCTGTCTGAAGATTATGATGGTAACCTGGTTCTTCAAGCCGTTTCGGCAAATGGAACAGTCCTAGCAAGTTCTATCTCACCAGCTAAGGTACACGCCAAGATTAATTTGAGAAAATTAAGCAAATCTGTTCCTGTCAAGGTTGAACTGACTGGAGATAAGGCTAGCAATGTGTCTAATATCAGCTATAGCTTTGATCGTGGGCATGTGACTATCGTTGGTAGCCAAGAAGCTATGGATAAGATTGATAGCATCACAGTCCCTGTGGACATTAGCCAAGTGACTAAGGATACTTCAAAAACAATAGACCTTAAGGCAGAAGGTGTTACGGTTCAGCCTGGCACTGTTAAGGTTAACTTAAAAGTCACGCAAAAATAGGGGAGTTACATTTTCCCCAAATTCATGTATAATGGATGGGACTGAGAGGGCCTAATCTCATAAAAATGTAACCAATTAAAAATGTTTAAAATCAAGGGTTGAAAATATTGGCGAAATCTTATAAAGTTAGATTATCTAGATAGATTTCACTAGATTGACTCTTGCTAAACAGCATCACAGTTTAAGGAGGATTTAGTGCTCAAGCACTAATAATAAAATTATGGGTAAATATTTTGGAACAGACGGTGTTCGTGGAGAAGCAAACGTTGAACTTACGCCTGAATTGGCCTTTAAATTAGGTCGTTTTGGTGGTTATGTGCTTAGCCAACATGAGACTGGCCGTCCTAAAGTTTTTGTGGCACGTGATACACGTATCTCTGGTGAGATGTTGGAATCTGCCTTAGTAGCAGGTTTGCTCTCAGTGGGTATTGAAGTCTACAAACTTGGAGTACTTGCAACACCTGGCGTCTCATATTTGGTTCGCACAGAAAATGCAAGTGCCGGTGTTATGATTTCAGCCAGCCATAATCCAGCTCTTGATAATGGTATCAAGTTCTTTGGTGGTGATGGCTTTAAATTGGATGATGCGCGTGAAGCGGAAATTGAAGCCCTTCTCGATGCTGCAGAAGATACGCTTCCACGCCCTTCAGCTGAAGGACTTGGAACCCTTGTGGATTATCCAGAAGGTCTTCGTAAATACGAAAAATTTTTGGTAGCTACAGGTGTTGACCTTGGTGGCATGAAAGTTGCCTTGGATGCGGCCAACGGTGCGGCTGCGGTATCTGCACGAAACATTTTCCTTGACTTGAACGCAGAAATCGCTGTCATTGGTGACCAACCTGATGGCCTTAACATTAATGCTGGTGTTGGTTCGACACACCCAGAGCAGTTGCAAGCCTTGGTTAAAGAAACTGGCTCAGCTATCGGTCTTGCCTTTGATGGTGACAGTGACCGTCTCATCGCTGTTGATGAAAATGGTGATATTGTTGATGGTGACAAGGTGATGTACATCATCGGTAAACATTTGTCACAAAAGGGCGAGTTGGCTAAAAATACCATTGTAACGACAGTTATGTCAAACCTTGGTTTCCACAAGGCACTTGACCGTGAAGGCATTAACAAGGCAGTGACTGCTGTTGGTGACCGTTACGTTGTCGAAGAAATGCGTAAAAACGGGTACAACCTTGGTGGTGAACAATCTGGACACGTTATTATCATGGATTACAACACAACTGGTGATGGCCAATTGACAGCAATCCAATTGACTAAAGTCATGGTTGAAACAGGTAAGAGCTTGTCTGAATTGGCTTCAGAAGTGACTATCTATCCACAAAAATTGGTTAATATCCGTGTGGAAAATAGCATGAAAGATAAGGCTATGGAAGTTCCTGCCATTGCCGCTATCATTGAAAAAATGGAAGCTGAGATGGCTGGAAATGGCCGTATCTTGGTTCGTCCAAGTGGTACCGAACCTCTCCTTCGTGTTATGGCAGAAGCACCAACAGATGATGAAGTAAACTATTACGTTGATACGATTGCTGATGTTGTTCGTGCAGAAATTGGATTGGACTAAGTATGATAGCTAAACTGAGAGCCTTCATGGCTACCGAAGTTTTCAAGTACCTTTTCTTTGGGGTTTTGGCAACTTTGGTCTATATGGTCAGTCGTACTTTGATTTTCCAGTTTACCCAACAAGGAACACTTTCAGCAGTCTTAGCAAATGCGATTGCCATTATCTTTGCCTTTTTTACAAATGACATGTTTGTCTTTAATCAGGAAAAGACAGGTATGGTCACGCGCTTTGTTAAGTTCGTGGGAGCCCGCCTCTTGACCTTGGTCTTGGATTTGGCTCTAGCCTATTTCTTGGTTGATACCTATCCAGAAATTATTGGTCAATTTGTTGGTCATAGTCATGCTTGGGTAAATGGTATCGAGAGTTTGTTCTCTCAGGTCCTTATCATTGTATTGAACTACATTATTTCTAAATTTTTCGTCTTTACAGGCGAGAAAGTATAAACAAAAAGGAAGTTGTTAGGAAATGTGTTAAAAGCATTTCTTACCAACCTCCTTTTTTGATATAATTGAAGAGACTTAAAAAAATAGAAAGATGAAACATGTACGTACAATTATCTCAACGCCTCAAGGACGTAGCAACCTATGTTCCCAAAGGCGCAAAACTCTTGGATGTAGGCAGTGATCATGCCTATCTTCCGATTTATTTACTTGAAAAAGGTTTGATTACTTCAGCTATTGCTGGTGAAGTGGTAAAGGGTCCTTATGAATCTGCTCTTGCTAATGTCTCAGCTTCTGGTTTCCAAGATAAAATCGACGTGCGCTTGGCTAATGGCTTGGCTGCCTTCGAACCCGCTGATGAGGTAACAACTATCACGATTTGTGGTATGGGAGGACGTCTTATTGCGGATATCCTAGATGCTGGAAAGGAGAAACTAACAGGTGTAGACCGTCTGATTTTACAACCAAATAATCGTGAAGATGATCTCCGTATTTGGTTGATGGAAAATGGTTTTGAGATTATTGCAGAGTCTATCATGACTGAAAATGGCAAATACTATGAGATTATGGTGGCAGAAGCTGGACATATGAGCCTTTCAGACAAGGAAGTGCGTTTTGGTCCTCATCTCATGAAAGAACAATCTCAGGTTTTCCAGCTCAAATGGCAGCGAGAAATCAATAAACTAGAGATTGCTTTAGGCTCCATTCCTCTTGCCAATCAGACTGACCGTGCAGCTATTGAAGATAAAATTCAAACCATTAAGGAGGTTTTGAACCATGTTAGCTAGTGAACTTATCAAGACTTATGAGGAATTTTGTCCACAGGAGCTTTCCATGGAAGGTGATGTGGTTGGCTTGCAGATTGGCAGTCTAGACAAAGAGATTCAGAAGGTCCTGGTTACCTTGGATGTTCGTGAAAATACAGTAGCTGAAGCTATTGAAAAGGGTGTGGACCTTATCATTGCTAAACACGCTCCGATTTTCCGTCCAATTAAGGATTTGGTGTCTTCGCCTGACCGAGATATTTTGCTTGACCTGATTAAGCACGATATTGCAGTCTATGTGAGTCATACTAATATTGATGTTGTCAGTGATGGACTTAATGATTGGTTCTGTGACTTACTTGACATTAAAGACACCACTTATTTAATACAGACTTCTGAAAATCATGGAATTGGTCGAGTGGGTCATATTGCGCCACAGACCATTGAAGAACTTGCTCTTAAGGTTAAGTATGTTTTTGGCTTGGACAGTGTTCGCTTGGTGCGTTATAATCATGATAATCCTCTTGTTAACCGTGTGGCTATTTGTGGGGGTAGCGGTCAAGGATTTTACCAGGATGCTTTGAAAAAGGGCGCACAAGTCTTTATCACTGGTGATGTATACTACCATACGGGGCAAGAAATGATTACTAATGGTCTCTTGGCTATTGACCCTGGGCACCATATTGAAGCCCTCTTTATTTCAAAGATTGCTGAGAAACTTGAGGCTTGGAAACGTGAGCATGATTGGAATGTGACCATACTTGAAAGTCAGTCCTCAACCAATCCTTTTGACCATTTGTAGGAGGATGTGTCTGTGACTTGGCTTTTACATCAAAATGTGGTCTTTTTGGCCTTACTTGCTGGTCTTTTTACTTGGGGCTGTACCATTGTCGGCTCGGCCATTGTTTTCTTCTTCAAGAATATTAGTCGTAAATTATTAGATATCATGATGGGCTTTGCGGCTGGTGTCATGATTGCGGCCTCCTTTTGGATCCCTCTTTAACTTATGCGACTCAAAATGGCTATGGGAAATGGTCCTGGTTTCCTGCAGCAGCTGGCTTCTTGCTTGGTGGTGTTGCTCTTCGTTTGATTGATGCCGTTGTTCCTCATTTGCATTTGGGAAATGACATCTCAAAAGCAGAAGGAATTCAACCTCGTAAGAAAAAGTTGTCCAAGACAGCCTTGCTCTTTTTGGCTATCACAATTCATAATTTTCCAGAGGGATTAGCAGTCGGTGTGACTTTCGGAGCCTTGGCTGGCGGTAATATGACACTTGCAGGTCTCATGGGAGCCATTGGTCTAGCTATCGGTATTGGTTTGCAGAATGTCCCTGAAGGTGCAGCCCTCTCTATTCCTATTCGGGCAGATGGAAAATCTCGTATCAAGGCCTTTTATTGGGGCTCTATGTCAGCCATCGTGGAGCCTATAGGGGCTGTTATGGGAGCTGCTCTTGTTATGTTGATGATGGCGATTATTCCTTATGCTTTGGCTTTTGCGGCAGGTGCCATGATCTTTGTGGTAACGGAGGAATTGATTCCTGAATCACAAACCAATGGTAATACTGACGTCGCAACCTTGGGGCTCATGGTTGGCTTTGTTGTTATGATGGTCATGGATGTAGCCTTAGGTTAAAAATACTAGAGAGCTGTGCCTATTGATATAGGACTCAGCTCTTTTCAAATAGATGGAGTAAAAAATGAAAATTGCAATTGTTGGTGCAGGTATCGTCGGCTCAACGGCTGCCTACTACTTATCAAAAGAAAAAGACGTAGAGGTTACAGTATTTGATCATGGTCTTGGGCAAGCAACCAAGGCAGCAGCAGGGATTATCAGCCCCTGGTTTTCCAAGCGTCGTAATAAGGCCTGGTATCGAATGGCCCGATTGGGAGCCGATTTTTACCAAGATTTAGTTTCAGATCTTGAAAATGATGGTTATGACACGAGCTTCTATGATCAGTCTGGTGTAGCCCTTCTCAAGAAAGATGATAGTAAGTTGGACGGTTTGTATCAGCATGCAGAAACTAGGCTAGAAGAATCACCCATTATTGGTGAACTTTCTATAAAAAATGTTGCCGACCTCCCGGAATTTACTGGATTTGCCCGTTATCTCTATGCTTCTGGAGGTGCCAGAGTGGAGGGTGCAGAATTAACAGCTACTTTGATTGAGGCCTCTGGTTTTGAAAAGGTTGAGGGTCGAGTCACACTTTCTCCTCTTGACAATGGCACTTACGAGATTAATGGTCAAACTTTTGATAAGGTCATTCTCGCTTGTGGTGCCTGGCTAGGTCAAACGCTTGAACTCCTTGGTTTTGACGTAGATGTTCGCCCTCAAAAGGGGCAATTGCGCGACTACTTCTTTGAGGGCATGGATACTGCTAAATTACCTGTTCTGATGCCGGAGGGCGAATTGGATGTCATTCCTTTTGCTGGTGGCAAGATTTCGGTAGGGGCCAGCCATGAAAATGACCAAGGCTTTGATTTGACAGTTGATGAGACTGTACTTGCAAGTCTGGAGGAAGAGGCTAAGACATATTTCCCTGACTTAAGTACTGCCAAGTCCTTCTCAGAACGTGTGGGAACTAGAGCCTACACGAGTGATTTCTCACCTTTCTTTGGAGAAGTTCCAGAGCTTGAGGGTGTCTTTGTCGCCTCTGGTTTAGGATCTTCAGGACTTACGACAGGGCCACTTATTGGAAAAAATTTGGTTGATTTGGTTATGAACCGATCTGGTAGTTTGGACAGTGCAGATTATCCAGTGGCTCAGTACGTTAAGAAAAAAGACTAATAGTATTAAAGCCCTCCAATATATTAAGATTTATGAATCAGTTAGCTATTTCTCCTTATTGAGGGATGCTAACTGATTCTTTTTATTTTTGTGACTTTAAGTCCGTTTCGCTC
>NZ_KV832454.1:0-1162 GCF_001837455.1 Streptococcus sp. HMSC068F04 | reverse complement strand
CCCTAATTGTCAAGTCAAGTGCAACAAAGATGTTCCTCTGATTAAGTGAGTATCTTTCAAGCTGTTTGAGTTAGCTCAAACAGCTTTTTTGCGGACTGATAGCCATGAATTCGTCTAGGTCTTTCATTGATAGCCTTTGTATAGTCCTCTAAAAGATTCTGATTTAGTTCTTTTAACGAACACCCCTTCGGAATGAACTCTCTTAGTAGTCCATTGAAATTCTCATTTGTACCTCGTTCATAAGATGAATAGGCATGTGCAAAATAAACATCTAATCCCTCTATCTTACTCAATGATGAAAATTCGTTTCCATTATCTGCAGTTATGGACTTAATGGGATAAAGTTTCATACACTCTAAGACTGCTTGATTGACATACTCTGCTTTCTTTTCCACGAGTTTCTTTGTGACAGCATAGCGTGTTTGTCGTTCTACCAAGGTTAGAATAGAAGGTTCTCCTATTGTCTTTCCACCCAGAACAGAATCGATTTCCCAATCTCCAAAACGGGAACGATTATTGATTTCTTCTGGCCTTTCTTCAATTGACTTTCCTAGATGTTTCTTGGTAGAGGGGCGCTTGGTAAATTTCTTACGGATCCGCACTGCTCTTGGCAAATCAATGACCTTAATCTCTAACAATCCTTGATGGATATAGTTATAGAGCGTCTTGGTTGAAGGAACAACTGCATCTACATGTTGGAGTCTATAGGTATGAACAAAGGTATCCACGCTATGCACCCTTGGTTTCTCTCTCATTGCTTCTGTAAATGCTCTCAGAAAGTCATCCGATACGGAATCCAGTTTCAAATAATAGCTGGCTTCTCTAGCATGACGATAACGGTTATGAGCAGCATCTGCATAATAGTGTTGGTAATAGACCTTTTGCCCATTTACTTTTTTCACTTGTGTTATGGAACCACGATTAATTTCACGAGTAATAGTAGAGCGATTTCTCCCTAGTCTACGAGCAATCTCAGCAGGTTTGAGTCCTACGCTTAAATAAGCTTCAATTTCCCCTCGCTCAGCTTCAGATAAGTGCTTGTATGATTGATTTGTGGTAGAATAATTAGTGGACATGTTCATCTTCCTTTATACTGTTTTTCGCAACTCTAGTATATCAGATGAACATGTCTTTTGTGTTGCACTTCATTTTACAATAGGGC
>NZ_KV832453.1:0-76072 GCF_001837455.1 Streptococcus sp. HMSC068F04 | reverse complement strand
AAACGGACTTAAAGTCACAAAATAGAAAAAGAGTTCAAATTGAACTCTTTTTATTTTATTTTGCTTTTACTTCAAAACCTTCTGCGACACCTTCAGCAAAGTTTTCTTCAACAATGCTAGCACAGTGATCACAGATAGTCGCATTGTAGCTACGTTCTTTGGTAGTTGGATCGATACGACGGCAACGATCACAGACATCACCTTCAGCACGTTCTACTGTGAATGCTACACCTTCAAAGCTTACAGCAGATTCAGGAGCATCTCCTTCAGCAATAGTCAATGCTGAAACAATCAAAAGTTGAGCAAGGTTAGTGTTCAAACCTTCAAGAAGTTCTTTGACTTCAGCATTAGGATAGATTGTCAAATGAGCTTCAAGTGATTTACCGATAACTTTTTCGTTACGCGCTTCTTCCAAAGCTTTTTGAGCTTGGCCACGGAAATCCATGAAGGCATTCCATTTTTCAAGAAGTGCTTCTTGACCAGCGAAATCTTCTGCTTCTGGCAACTCAGACAATTGAACATAGTCTTCTGTTTCAAATTCAAGATATGACCAAATTTCTTCTGCAGTGTGAGGAAGGATTGGTGTCAATAGTTTTGTAATCTTGACAAGAATATCGTAGAAGACTGTTTGCATTTGACGACGTTCAAGTGATTCTGCACTCTCAATATAAACCACATCTTTGGCAAAATCAAGATAGAAAGCAGACAACTCAACGTTAATAAAGTTAACCAAGGCTTTGTAGATAGTTAAGAATTCAAAGTTTGCATAGGCATCACGAATAGTCTTAACCAATTGGTTAAATCGAATAGTCATGTACTGATCTACCGAACGTAAGTCTTCAAAAGCTACTGCATCAGTTGTTGGATTGAAGTCAGAGGTATTGGCAATCAAGAAACGAAGTGTGTTACGAATCTTACGATAAGATTCTGATACTTGGCTAAGGATATCCATTGAGATACGAACGTCATTAGTTGTATCAACACTTGTTACCCAAAGACGAAGAATTTCAGCACCAAATTGTTTCTCAACATCACTAGGCGCAATAGTATTACCAAGAGATTTAGACATCTTTTCACCCTTACCATCAAGCGCAAAACCTTGAGACAAGAGTTGTTTGTATGGTGCAACACCATTATTAGCAACAGATGTGATAAGTGATGAGTTAAACCATCCACGATATTGGTCTGAACCTTCAAGATAAAGGTCAGCTGGATAAGTCAACTCAGGACGGTTAACAACGACACCATTCCATGATGAACCTGAGTCAAACCATACGTCCATAATGTCAGTTTCTTTAGTGAACTCTCCGTTTGGTGAACCTGGATGTGTAAAGCCTTCTGGAAGAAGATCTTTGGCATCACGTTCCCACCAGATAACTGAACCGTGCTCTTCGAAAAGTTTAGCCACATGTTCAATTGTTTCTTCGGTCATGATTGGTGTTTTATCTTCAGCATAGAAGATTGGGAGTGGCACACCCCAAGCACGCTGACGAGAGATTACCCAGTCACCACGGTCACGAATCATGTTGTAAAGACGAACTCTACCCCACTCAGAATGGAATTTAACTTTTTCAATCTCATCCAAAATCTCTTGACGGAATTTAGAAACAGAGGCAAACCATTGTGGCACAGCACGCCAGATGATTGGTTTCTTCGTACGCCAGTCAAATGGGTATGAGTGTGAGATTTCTTCTTTAGCAAGGAGCAAATCACCAAGTTTTTCCATAACGATTGGCGCCACTTTATCGTAGAACTGACCTTCAAAATCAGGACCAGCATTTTCCATCATGATACCACGCTCATTAACGGTTACGGCAACTTCAAGGCCATTAGCGATACCTACGTTATAGTCATCCTCACCAAAACCAGGAGCCGTATGGACGATACCTGTACCTGAATCTGTAGTTACGTGATCACCAAGGATAACAAGCTCATCAACTTCTGTATCCCATGGGTGTTCAGTGACGATTTGATTCAATTCTTCTCCACGGTATGACTGAAGTACTTCCACATCTGTCCAACCGAACTTCTCAGAAAGACTATTAAGTAATTCAGAAGCAACGACAAATTTTCGGTCTTCTCCGGCAGGTTTTACGAGAACGTATTCAATATCAGCACCAACAGTCAAACCACGTGAAGCTGTTACTGTAAATGGTGTTGTTGTCCAAACTACGATATATGTATCTGTGTCTAGTACTCCTTTACCATCCTTAACCTTATTGGCATAGTAAAGTGAAGTTGAAACTAAATCATGGTACTCGATTTCGGCTTCAGCAAGTGCTGACTCTGATGACCATGACCAATAAACTGGTTTTGCACCTTGATAGATGTAACCTTTTTTAGCCATCTCACCAAAGACACGGATTTGTGCAGCCTCATAGTCTGGTGTCAAAGTAACATATGGGTTATCCCAATCAGCCGAAACACCAAGACGTTTGAAATCTTCACGTTGTTTGTCAACTTGTGAAAGTGCATAATCACGACACATCTTAAGATATTCAGCACGATCAAGTTCTTTACGTTTCACACCTTGTTTTGCCAACACTTGCTCAATTGGAAGACCATGCGTATCCCAACCAGGAACGTAAGGAGCATAGAAACCAGACATTGATTTTGAACGAACAATGATATCCTTAGAAATTTTATTCATCGCATGTCCAACGTGAATATTACCATTGGCATACGGAGGACCATCATGAAGAGTGAAGTGAGGTTTACCTTGGTTCAACTCTTGACGGCGTTGATACATCTTAGCATCTTCCCACTCTTTTTGCCAGATTGGTTCTTTGTTAGGAAGTCCAGCTCGCATTGGAAAAGCTGTCTTACCTAGATTTAAGGTTTCTTTGAGTTTCATTATATCTCCTCTTTAAATTAATTTACTAAATAAAAAGAGCCTTCATCAAAAAGGACGAAAGCTCGTGGTACCACCTTAATTCAGAGCAAAAAACTTTTGCTCCCTCATATGTCCGTAAGGAGGACCACCCTTCTAACTTACTTAATTCAGTTAGAATGCTTGAAAATGATAACTATCCAAATAGGGAATGTGGGACTCACACCATCTCCCACTCGCTGTTAATATACTTGGTAAGTTGTATTTTTCTTATTCGCTAATATTCAATTTAAACGTTTGTGTTTCGTTAAGATTAATTTCACCTGTTGACTCAGGTTGTAAATCAAAATCTTCATCTACTGGTGCTGAAGTTGGGAAATCTGCTACTTCACTCTCGAAAGTATCTGGAATACCAAAATCAACTGGAGTTGAAACAACTTCGTTTGTTTCATCAACTTCTGGACTAGAGAAATCTTCAACTTGCTTATTACTTTCAGCAACGCGACGTTGAAGTTCAGCCATTTCATCAGGAGTGAATTGACGAGTTGCATCAAATGAAGCTGCGTCATTTGAATCTGGTACATGTTCATCCAAAACTTTTTCAACAACTTCTTTAAAGGCAGCATCTGAATTTTGAAGATAAATAGCTGTTGGTTGCAACAATTCACCCCATTCTGGAGCACTTGCCAAGCTAAGCTGACCTTCAACTGCAGCCAATAGGCGTTGGTGGAAGACACGACTTTGACGTTTAAGTTCTTCCGTTTCGATGGCAACACGTTTGGCTTCATCTGTTGCATCACGAAGAATTTCAGATGCTTTAGATTTAGCTTCTTCAACCAAATGAGTAGCATTGAAGTTAGCCTTATTAATCAAGTTAGCTGATTCATCAGCCGCTGAAGCTTTAACTTTTTCAGCTGTTTCTTGAGCCAAAATAACTGATTGACTCAATGATTCTTTCATTTCATCAAAATAAGCCAATTTTTCTTCAAGCTCTTTTACACGAGCAGCAAGTTCACGATTGTCACGAACCAAATCTTCATAATCATCTACAATAATATCAAGAAATTCATCAACTTCTTGCTCATTATATCCACGAAATTTAGTTGTAAACTGTTTATCTTTAATATCAAGTGCTGTAATAGCCATTACAGGCCTCCTTTATTTTTCATTACCATATCTGATGGTTTAAATTAAATAACTACTTTTTTCTCCGTCTTAACAGACTTTCAATAACGATTTTAGCTTTCCCGGACTTTGAAAATCCGTCTTGTTGAGCTAGTCGAAATCGACCATAACCTCTAACCGAAATCATATCACCAATCATAACCGTCTGATTAGCCTTCTCAATTTGTCTATAATTTAATTTAACTTTTCCAGAAGCAATAAGTTTTAAGGCGTTAGAACGGGATAGGTTTAATACCGTCGCCAACACATTATCAAGACGCATACTGGAAAGTAAAACAAAAGATTGTGAATAGTTTTCTTGATTTGAAATCCAATCGTCTTTGCTTACTTCTTTTAGAGTAACCGAAACATTACCAATCTTAGTAATAGTCATTATCGCATAACTTGCTAAATGAGAAGCAATGGAAAATTGAACACGTCCTTCTTCATCAAGAATAATATCTCCAAATACTTGACGGTCAAGACCAAGTTGATTAATCAGTGCTCCCAAAACTTTTGGGTGTGTCAATTTATTGAACTGTCTCGCATAAGAGATTTCTAGTCGTTTAATTTCAAAGTCATCGTCATCAAGCTCGTAATATTCGGGAGCAAGAATGACTCTTCCATACTCTTCAGATTCAAGAGTAGAACTCACAAAAAATTTTAAATTGTAGTAATGAGCTAACTCTTCAACAATCTGAATTTCACGAGGATTCAAGAAATCAGTTAAGTAAGGACTGTACCTATCATCAACTAATTGACAAAATCCCCTAACCTTCTCTAGAAAAGGACGTTCATCTAACGAGTAATGCTGTTCAATATTTTTAATATCTGACATCAGAGTAGAATAAATCTAAGAATTCTAAGTGAAAAGTTTAGTAGAAGTACAATTACCAATATTGAAAAATCAATACCAGCAAAAGCTAAATTCAGGCGACGAAATGGTGCGAGAATCGGTTGAACAATTTGTCTAATGATTCTTCCAAGGCTAGTATCATAGGCCCCTGGGAACCATGATAAGAACGCATAGACTACAAGAAGAATCTCTATCACGTTAACAACACGTGCCCAAATAACATAAAGTAATACAGACATTGCTTAACGTCTCTTCATGTCGAAGTCAAAATTAGCTTCTTGGTTGCCATGCGCCAACCCAATCTCTTCGATGTCAACAACGACATTAATTGGCGTAAGCAAATACATTGAAGAACCAACTTTTTGCAAGTTGCCTGTAAGCACCTTGCTAGCACCATCAATAAAATCAAGACAACGACGAGCTTGCGCTTCCAACATATATTGAAAATCGATTAAAACACATTCGTTTTCAATCAATAGTTCTACAATTTCCTGAGCATCTTCATACTTTTTAGGATATTTAATTGCAATTGTTGCTTTAGTTGTATTCATTTGTTGTAGTCCCTGATTTGCTTGTGAACGACTCAGAGGTAAACTACGAAGGACTTGAGTTTCCTGTAAGTCTGAATGAACATGTTGGCGACGAGGAGGGACTGTAGCCTGATAACGCTCAGGTTGACGTTGCTGACGAGGAGGTGGTGTCTGCACAGGTTTCTGTGCTTTTACTGGACGTTCTTTAGCCTCTTCTTTAGCAGCATCTTCATAATCTGTTACTTCGTCGGTATCAAAATATGAAACAATTTTATCAATTGCGTCTTTTAATGCCATAAGGTTATTCTCCGTTCTCTTTAAAGAATGCACTGCCTATTCTGACAAAGGTTGATCCATTTTGAATAGCCATGTCATAGTCTCGACTCATCCCCATGCTTAACTGATCACAAGGAACATTCTTTAGTTTTTTCTCTTGAATTGATTTTCTAAGTTCATTTGTCTCAGCAAAAATCTTATCAAGTTCTTGAGCATCTGCATCAATTGGAGCCATAGTCATGAGTCCAACTATACAAATCTTATCAAGATTTTCAATTTGTTTTAGAACAGTATCAAGTTCTTCTGGAGAAAAACCATGTTTTGACTCTTCACCTGAAACGTTTACTTGTAGGAAGCAATTAATGGTGTGGTCGGCACGCTTTTGAATTTCCTCTGCCAATTTAACAGAATCCAAAGCATGAAAATAATCAACTAAATTAATAACATCCTTTACTTTACGACGTTGCAGGGTACCAATGAGGTGCCAAGTCAAATCATAATTTTTTAAAGCTTGATACTTATCTAAGAATTTATCAACGCGATTTTCAGCAATGTGCTTGATTCCCGTTTTAACCAATTCTTCAGCGACATCACTTGAAACATATTTGGTTACGGCAATAATATTGACTTCATCGCTAGAGCGATTAGCCTTTTCACAAGCTTTTTTTACCGCCTGATAAACATTATTTTTATTCTCTTCTATAGTCATTATTAACGATTTTTAAAGAATGGTGGTGTCTCCAATTCATCATCATCTTCAACATCACTTGAGAATGTAGACATAGTCAATTGACTATCTAGTTGACCAGTTTCAGGACGAGAAATATTATCACGTCTCAAATCCCAATTACCAAAAGCTGACTGCTCTTGTTGAGGAGTTGCTGCTGCAGGACGAACTCCTGGTTGTGGCATTGAAGGTGTTTCATTATAGTCAAAATTTGGTTGACGTTCAAATGAAGGTTGAGAAACTGGACGTTGCTCTCCTTGAGCAACTTGCTGAGTAGGAGCTGATGGTTGTGAAGGAGCTGTAGTCACTTTACGTGGCTGAGCTTTCATACCAGATACTTTTTCAGCACGATCTTGGCGAACTCCAGTTGCAACAACAGTTACACGGATTTCATCTTTCAATGTATCATCGATAGATGTACCAAGCCAAATGTTAACACCGTTACCAGCTGCTTGACCAACAATTTCAGATGCTTCTTCTGCTTCTGTAAGGGTCATATCAAGACCACCAGTTACGTTAACGATGACATCTTCTGCACCATCAATAGTAGTTTCAAGAAGTGGTGAATAGATTGCTTTTCGTGCAGCTTCAACAATACGTTCTTCACCTGAACCAATACCAATACCCATAAGTGCATTACCTTTATTTGCCATAACAGTTTTCACATCGGCAAAGTCGAGGTTGATCAAACCTGGGTTAGTGATAAGGTCTGTAATACCTTGGACCCCTTGACGAAGAACATTATCTGCTTCACTAAGAGCTTCAAGAAGTGGAGTTTTCTTATCAACGATTTCAAGAAGGTTATTGTTAGAGATAATAAGAAGGGTATCAACTTGCTCACGCAACTCTTGAATACCTTCGACAGCGAAGGCACCACGTTTGTTACCTTCGAATCCAAATGGACGTGTCACAACTGCAACTGTCAATGCACCCAAGCTTTTCGCAATACGTGCAATAACTGGTGCTGCCCCTGTACCAGAGCCACCACCCATACCAGCAGTGATAAAGACCATATCAGCTCCTGTAAGTGCTTCTGTAAGTGTTTCTTCACTTTCTTCAGCTGCCTTACGACCAACTTCAGGCTGACCTCCGGCACCAAGGCCACGAGTCAATTTAGGACCCAATTGGATTACTGTTTCTGCTTTAGAAGAGCTGAGTGCTTGAATATCAGTATTAGCTGCAATAAATTCAACACCAGCAAGACCTTCTTCAATCATTCGGTTGATGGCGTTTCCGCCACCTCCACCGACACCGATAACTTTAATTACCGCACCTTGAACTGATGCGCTATCAAATGAAAAACTCATTTTATTTCCTCGCTTTTACTAGATTCAATTAATCAAACATACTGCCGAAAATACCACGAACACGATCACCAAGTTTTTGTTTTTGTTCATGATTTTCTTCTTCAACTGGCAGAGGTACCTCAATGGTGTTCTCAACTGGAACAGAACTTGGCTGAGGAGCCACTCGAGGTGCTGGAGCAGGAGTTCTATCAAAACTCAAGGCAGGGGCTTCATTGTCGATTGGTTTACGACGAAGATACTCTTCACCAGACACAGCCTGTTGTGCGATGATATCAACTTCTGTAAGAAGACCAACATACTCAACAAGACTAATCACATTTGCAAACATTGGATTACGGATACCAACTTGATTTGGCACGTAAAGTTTAACATTTGTCTCAAAAATTTCTTGAGCAACTTCAACCACACCTGGCATGATAGCTGTTCCACCTACAAGGACAATGCCACCAGGCAAATCAAGTAGACGTCCTCGAGTCAAGTCTTGTTTAACTCTATCAAGGATATGCTTCACACGAGCTGAGATAATCTCAGCAAGGTATTTTTCTGTAATCTCAACTGGTGAATTCTCACCTACAACTTCTACTTGGACAGTTTCTGTTTCGCTTGCTTCTTCAATATCTGCATTACCAAAATTGAACTTAAGTGCTTCAGCAATCTGCATTGAAGTCTTCAAAACTTTTGAAATATCCTTAGTGATGTACTCGCCACCTTCAGAATAAATATTGGTAAATTGAAGTTCTTGAGCACGCATGCTTGCAACAGTTGTTTGACCGCCACCCATATCAATAACAGTAGCACCAAACTCACGTTCACCTTCATTTAGAACAGCACGTGTCATTGCAAGAGGAGAGATGATAATATTCTCTACTTGAATACCCGCACGTTCAACTGTCTTACGAAGGTTGTGAAGAATCGTTGTTGGACCTGTGTAAATGAGACCTCTCATTTCAAGACGAATCCCCATCATTCCACGAGGATCACGAATTCCTTGGAAGCCATCAACAATAAACTCTTCAGGAACTAGTGAGATAACCTCACGCTCAGGTGTAATGCTCTTTGTCAAGGCTGAGCGAACAACACTTTCAACATCTTCATCTTTGATTTCTTTTGATTCACTTGTTACAGGAATCATACCTTGTGTAGGCTCAATTTGAAGAAGATTAGCTGGAAGCCCAACGTTCACTTGCTCAATAACAATCCCAGCTTTTTCTTCTGCTTGTTCAATAGCTGTTTTGATTGATTTCGCTGCAGCGTCAATGTCAACAATGATGCCATCTTTCACACCAGAACTCTTAACATTACTTACTCCGATGACATTCATTGATCCATCAATAAACTCAGCAACAAGAACCTTAATCGAGCTAGTTCCTATATCTAATCCTGTAAAAAAGCCATCTCTAGCCATTCACTCGACCTCTCAATCTTTCCATTCAATATCTTTGTAAACTGTATAAAAACAGAATTATTCGGATACTATTGTACCATAAAAAAACGTAAAATGTCAGCATTTTACGTTTTTTATTATTCAATATTAGCCTTGAGCAGGGGAAGTCCGATGAGTTGTTTCTTGACCAACAGTTGGATTTTCTTGTCCTTGAATACCCGGATTTTCAGAATTAGACTCTTCCTCAGAATGCTGTTCCATTGATGTTGTAGTATCTTGACCTTCTTCAGAAGTTGCATTTTCTTCTTTTTTATCAGTCTTATCTTTATCTTTCTTTTTATCCCCATCAGTTTTTGATGATTCAACTTCAGGAGTCGTTGTATAAAGTCCAACTTCCATATCTACAATACTTCCATCTGAAAGTTGACTCTTAATTTTCTCGTAGTAAGGAAGCTTAACTGTTAATTGAGAAAGTGGAACACGAATGGAATTGCCATCATACAGCTCAATCGTTAGTAAATCTGAAGTTGCTTTAGTAGGCGTAAGATTAATAATTTGAATATTATTCTTGATTTTTGTATCAAGTTTATTTAATTCTTTTACTAACTCTTCAATTTTCTTCTCGTCATCCATCTTTAAGGTGATGAATTTATCAGGTAGATTACTAGTTGAAACTGTTCCTCCTGTCTTACCACTTTGAAGAATAGAAACATAACCATTTGTAGTTTGACGATAAGCCACGATTGGGTATTCTTTTACTGCAATATTAAATTGATTTGGAAAACTATATGTTACTGTAGCCTTTTTAACCCAAACATTGGTTTTTTCAACAGTTGATGCAATCTTTCCTTGGTTGAAAAAGACATGAGTGATATAGTCTGTATCAAGAATACCACTTGCAACTTTCACATCTTCTGGTAAAGCATTTTTTGTTCCTGATACAGTGAGAACCTTTTGTTTTGACCAAGGTGAAATAAAGAAAAGTGAAAATACGATTAGGAGTGCAGCGATAAAAATAACTAGTCCTGCAAGATTTTGTTGTGCAATTGGAATATTACTAGCCGTGTTCCCTTTTTTTCGTTTCTTCCTTTTGGTCTTTTTTTTCTTTCTAACCTTCTTTTTCACTGGTGGCTGGTTCTCATTTGAAGTCGCTTCTTCTGAATGCACGACCTTTCCATTCGCAAATTCTTCAGAATCTTCGGTTTCTTTTTTTCTCAAAAATTCGAGGTTTCTCTTCTGCCACTCTGTGAGAACTTGTTTTTCTTGTGATTCTTGATCCTTTTTTGCCATGAAATTCCTTTATTTTTTTGAAATACTAGTCACTAATAGGTTATAAAAATCATCAGGAGAAGTGATTTCCTCAGATTTAGCCATAGCTTCTTTGTAAGTCTCTGCATGTTCAACAAGTTGTTCAAGCTCATGATTTAAGGTTTCCCAACTTAATTCTGTTTCCTGTAATTGACGTGCGTAACCTTTTCGTTCAAAATAAGCAGCATTTTCAAGTTGGTCTCCTCGGCTAGCTTCTTTCCCTAAAGGAATAATTAAATGAAGTTTTTTCATAGCCAACAATTCGAAAATCGTATTTGAGCCACCACGAGTTACAACTAAATCTGCCGTATCCATAAGAGGTTGGTACAAATCTGTCACATAATCAACTCTATAAAGATGACGTTCTAAGGTATTCAATGAAGAGTCCCCAGAAATATTAATGACATTATATTTTTCCGTCAGTTGTGGAGTATTACTAATAAAATCATTAAATACCTTTGCACCAGCTGATCCACCAATAAAAAGGACAGTTTTTAAGTTGTCATCAAACTGTTCTTTAATCTTATCAAGGGCATCAGACTGATTAGATGTCGCCATTCCTACCTTTGTAATCGCACCTACATGTTTTGTCTTCGCCAATCCATTTGATTGTTCAAAAGTCGTAAACATAGTAGTCGCAAATTTGTAGGCAATTTTATTGGCCAAGCCCATAGAGAGGTCAGACTCATGCACATAGACAGGAACCCCTAATAATTTAGAAGCAATTACCGGTGGCACTGAGACAAATCCACCCTTTGAAAAGAGTGCTTGGGGACGAATCTTGGCAACAATTGCAATAGACTGTAGAATCCCCCAACCAACTTTAAAGACATCCAACATATTTTGCCATGAAAAATAACGACGTAGTTTACCTGTAGCAATACTATGGAAAGTCACATCTAAGCCAGATTTATCAATCTGCTCATGTTCAATCCCGTGCTTATCACCGATATAGTGCACTTCCCATCCATCTTTGAGAAATTTTGGAATTAAGATAAGATTTAAAGTCACATGTCCAACGGTTCCACCACCGGTAAAAACAATCTTTTTCGCTTTTGCCATAGACTATCCCTTCAATTGCTCAACAGTTGTAATAAATTCGTCACCACGCACTTCGAAATTCTTGTACATATCCCAGCTTGCGTTTGCAGGACTCAACAAGACAACATCTCCTGCACTGGCTTGATCAAAGGCAATACGTGTCGCATCTGCCACATCTTTGGCATCAAGATAAGTCACGCCCGCTTTATCAGCAGCACGTTTGACACGAGGAGCTGATTCCCCTAAAATCACCATTTTCTTAAGACCAGTAATGTCAGGAATGAGTTCATCAAATTCATTACCACGGTCCAAACCACCGGCAATCAAAATGACTTTACTATTATCAAACCCAGAAAGTGCTTTTTGTGTCGCTAAAATGTTTGTTGACTTACTGTCATTGTAGAATCTTACTTCATTGATAGTGTCAACGAATTGGAGACGGTGCTTAACCCCACCAAAGCTTGCGAGGGTTTCCTTGATAGCTTGGTTTGAAATACCTGACAATTTTGCTACAGCTATAGTTGCCAAGGCATTTTCAACATTATGACTACCAGGAACGCCAATCTCATCAGCTTGCATCACCAATTCACCTTTGAAGTAGAGGCCACCATTTTCAAGATAGGCACCATCTACTTTTTCCACTGTTGAGAATGGTACTACTTGTGCTTTAGTTTGTGTAGCTAATTCCTTAGCCAAATCTTGATTGAAGTTCAAAACAACAAAATCATCCGCAGTCATCTGATTTTGAATATTCCATTTGGCAGCCACATATTCTTCAAAACTACCATGATAGTCAATATGTGTCGGCATCAAGTTAGTAATCACAGCAATATGTGGATGGAAGCTATCAATCCCCATCAATTGGAAAGAAGACAATTCCATAACTAAGATATCTTGAGCAGTAACTGACTGTGCAACTTCTGACGCAGGGAAACCGATATTTCCAGACAAGACACCCGATTTGCCACCATGGTTTAGGACATCAGCAATCATAGTTGTCGTTGTTGTCTTACCATTTGAGCCTGTAATACCGATAATAGGTGCTTCAGATACTAGGTAAGCCAATTCCACTTCAGTCCAAACAGGAATGCCTTTTTCAAGTGCACGAGCTACCATTGGATTGTCATAACGAATTCCAGGATTTTTCACCATTAATTCAAAATTTTCATCCAAAAGTTCAAGAGGATGTCCGCCACAGACAACCTTGATCCCTTCTTCAAGAAGCGCCTGTGCTGATGGATTTTCCTCAAATGGTTTCCCATCATTTACTGTGACAATAGCACCCAACTTAGCCAATAGGCGGGCAGCTGCTTCACCAGATTTAGCCAAACCAAGGACCAAAACTTTTTTATTTTCAAATTGTGTTACTGATTTCATAATTCGTCCATTCTCTCAAATTGTATCATAATCATTTTACCCTTTATCCCAAGCTATTTCAAGGAGTTACCTCTTCTTGGCAAAAGAAAAAGCCAATCTATCCGATTGACTTTTAATCTCATGCTACTTACTTATCTTCATGTTCAGCTTTTTCATGATTAAGCTCTGACATGGCGAAAAAATCTTTCAAGGTGAAATAGCTCAATACAAGCATTCCCACCGTAACAAAGAACTCACCAGGTAAACTGAAGAATTTAATGATTGATAGCACTGCTAAAAGTAGGAGCAATGCTAAAGTAGCCATGACAAAGAGAAGATTCATGGTGTTTTTTACCGACTTTGGTGCAATAAAGAAATAGAATGATGCAATCAATATAGCAACAATCAGATAAAACATCTCTTCTCCTCTCTATATATTATTCAGCTTCTGCTGCTTTTTTCTTACGTTTATTGGCTTTATCACGCTCTGCTTTATTCAAAATTTGTTTACGCAAGCGGATAGATTCAGGCGTTACTTCCATGTACTCATCATCATCCAAGAATTCAAGCGATTCTTCAAGAGTCAAGATACGTGGAGTCTTGATAACAGCCGTTTGGTCCTTAGTTGCTGAACGCACGTTTGTCATTTGTTTTGCTGTAGTGATATTGACACCAAGGTCATTTTCACGAGCATTTTCACCAACAATCATACCTTCATAAACTTCAGTACCTGGGTTAACAAAGATTGTACCACGTTCTTCAATACGCATGATTGAGTAAGTTGTCGCTTTACCAGTATCGATAGAAACGAGGGCACCACGGTGACGTCCACCAATTTCACCAGCAACAACTGGCAAGTATTGGTCGAAAGTATGGTTCATGATACCGTAACCACGTGTCATAGACAAGAATTCAGTTGAGAATCCAATAAGTCCACGAGCTGGTACGAGGAAGATAAGACGTGTCTGACCGTTACCAACCATTTGCATATCAAGCATATCACCTTTACGTTCTGAAAGGGCTTGGATAATAGAACCTTGGTACTCTTCTGGAGTATCAATTTGAACACGTTCAAATGGCTCACATTTCACGCCATCAATTTCTTTGATGATAACTTCTGGACGAGATACTTGAAGTTCGTATCCTTCACGACGCATTGTTTCGATAAGGATTGACAAGTGCAATTCCCCACGACCTGAGACAGTCCATTTATCTGGTGAATCAGTTGGATCAACACGAAGAGATACGTCTGTTTGCAACTCTGCCAAGAGACGCTCTTCAACCTTACGTGATGTCACGTGTTTACCTTCACGACCTGCAAACGGTGAGTTATTAGCCAAGAAAGTCATTTGAAGTGTTGGTTCATCAATACGAAGAACTGGCAATGGTTCGACAGCATCAGTTGGTGTGATTGTTTCACCAACGAAGATGTCTTCCATACCTGAGATGGCAATCAAATCACCAGCTTTTGCTTCTTCAATTTCACGACGTTCCAAACCAAAGAAACCGAAAAGTTTAGTAACACGGAAGTTCTTTGTTGTTCCATCAAGTTTTGAAAGGGTAACTTGGTCACCGACTTTTACAGTTCCACGGAAGATACGTCCGATACCGATACGTCCAACGAAATCATTGTAGTCAAGAAGTGACACTTGGAATTGAAGAGGCTCATCTGAGTTATCTACAGGAGCTGGGATGTGGTCAATAATAGTGTCAAAGATTGGAGCCATAGTGTGCTCTTGATCAGCAGGGTTATCTGACAATGATGATGTTCCGTTAATCGCTGATGCATACACAACTGGGAATTCCAACTGATCATCATCGGCACCAAGCTCGATGAAGAGTTCAAGAACTTCATCAACAACTTCTTCAGGACGAGCTGATGGTTTATCAATCTTGTTAACAACAACGATAGGTGTCAAGTTTTGCTCAAGCGCTTTTTTCAACACAAAACGTGTTTGAGGCATTGTACCTTCGTAGGCATCGACAACAAGGACAACCCCATCAACCATTTTCATGATACGTTCAACTTCTCCACCGAAGTCCGCGTGACCTGGTGTATCCATGATGTTGATACGCGTACCGTTATAAGCAACGGCTGTATTTTTGGCAAGGATGGTAATTCCACGTTCTTTTTCAAGATCGTTTGAGTCCATTGCACGCTCATCAAGCTCTTTACGCTCGTCAAGAGTGTGTGATTGTTTCAACAATTCATCAACAAGTGTTGTTTTACCGTGGTCAACGTGGGCAATGATGGCTACGTTACGGATATCTTCTCTAAGTTTAGTCATTTTTTCCTCTTTAATTTTTATTTCAACTTTTAAAGTATACCACATTTTCAACAAAATGGCAGAGCTCAGCTAATTGTAAACGTTTTTCAACAAGAAAAAGGTGCTGTCCACCTATAATTGGTCAGACACACCTTCTGTCATTCATTAGTTATCAATTGTAAGTGCAAGACTAGCAGCTCCGATGATACCAGCATCATTTCCAAGTTCTGCTAATTTCACTTTTGTTGTACGGCGAACTTGTGGGAATGCATAACGTGTAAAGTATCCTTCGACACGGCTACGCAAGAATTCACCAGCTGCTGAAACACCACCACCGATGACAACTGAATCTGGGTTAAGAATATTTGAGATATTTGCTGTTGCAAGTCCGAGGTATTCAGAGACTTTGTCAACGATGCTATCAGCAAATTTGTCGCCTTCGGCAGCGGCAACGAAAATATCTTTACTTGTTACTTGCTCACCATTATCTACAGCAGCTTTAATAGAAGAGTCACCTTCATATCCTTCTGCTAAATGACGTGCCAAACGTACGACACCTGTTGCAGAAGCTACAGTTTCCAAGCATCCTTTGTTTCCGCAAGTACATTCAAATCCTGTTTCAGGCTCAACGATAATGTGGCCAATTTCACCACCAGCACCGCCAACACCATGGATCAAGTTACCATCAGCGATAACGCCGCCACCAACTCCTGTTCCTAATGTCACAAAGACAACATCAGGATTGTTAGCACCAGCACCAACCCAACGTTCACCGAGGGCAGCAACGTTAGCATCATTATCAATTGCAAATGGAATACCGAGTTCTTTTTCGATGACAGATCCAACTTCTTGAGTTTCTGCCCAGTTCAAGTTGAAAGCACCAGTGACCGTTTTATTTTCACGATTAACAGCTCCTGGAGAACCCATACCAATTCCAATGAAATCTTCTGCAGTAAGTCCGTACATTTCCAAACGGTGTTTCAAAGACTCCACGATGTTAGGGACGATGTGACGACCATTTTCAAGCGTATTTGTTTCAATCGCCCATTTTTCTTGCACTTCACCTTCTGAAGTCAAAATACCAAATTTAACAGTTGTTCCACCAAGGTCAATTCCCAAGAGTTTTTTACTCATTTTCTTTCTCCATTTCAATGCGATGTTCACGTCGTAAAATCATTTCAGCAGTAAGATAGTTGTCCTTATCCACCAAACCATTCTGGTAGAGGGCTTCTAACTCAATCTTCATCATTTCGATATCATAAAGCCTTTTCCCTAGGTAAACTACTATGCCAAACTGTTTCAACAACTGTTGAACGTCATATAAAGTTTTCATAGCAATATTTTAGCAAAAAGCTTCTGCCATGACAAGATAGTTTTGAAAACCTTTACAGATTATTGTATACTTCAAAAAAACCTGAGTCATTTAGACTCAGGTTTTTGACAATTCGGGCAAATCCCATGTAAAATCATCTGTTCACGAGTAATGCGAAATCCTGTTTGTGATTCTACCTCTTCCTTGAAAGACGGAATCGGTAAGTCTAAGTCAGTAATGTGACCACATTTTTCACAAACAATGTTTAAGTGGTCATGCCCCATAAAATCATAATAGGTTGTATTATCATTATTAACCTTAATTTCAGAGACAATCCCTTCTTCAACCAACACCTTCAGGTTGTTATAGACCGTCGCTAAACTCATCCCAGGATTGTCAGGGAGTAGGTCATAATATATCACATCTGCACTAGGATGTTGATCAGACATCATCAAATAGCGAATAACAGCTTTACGAGATTCCGTCAACCGAATTCCTTTAGCTTTTAACTGATTTAGGACATCTTCATAAACGCCTAGACTACGTCGATGTACAGACATATCGCCACCCCCCCTTCTTCTAAAAGTATTTTACGTCTATTATACACTTTTAGAGGAACTCTTGACAATCATCTTAACTCAAAAATGCTTATCTCAAGCCTGGCGCTTGTCCAAGCTCAGCAGTCAACATCCAGATTGTCTTATCAATTTCAGATTTAGCTGCAGTGAAGATATCATTTGAAGGAGCATCTCCTTCTTCATCTGTGATATCCAAACCAACTTGGAACAATACTGACAAATATTTGTATGTATCAACCAATAATCGAATTTGATCAGACATTGGTTTATCAAATGTACCAGTAGTTTCAGTCAAGCCTGAATTGGATGAAAATTCTACCAAAGTTGAGTATGGTTCCCCACCAATAGTAATCAAACGCTCACTAATAACATCAAGATGAGCATTCAAACTATCCATCAATTCATCCATTTTTGGATGAAGATAGAGGAAACCAGGACCACGCATATACCAATGAACTTGGTGAACGATCGAAGCTGCTACAGACAAATCAGCAACTGCTTGATTCAAAACTGCTTTAGTTTTTGTATTTGAGGGTGTTTCAGCTTGTTGGTTAACTGTTTCATTGATTGTTTCTTTAATTGAATATACCATATTAATTCTCCTTATTTAGAATTACTATTATTTATATTTTTATTTTAGAATATTTCTAAATAAGATGCAAGCAAAATGTTTTTTCTCACTCTTTTTCGAATAATTAGGTATGTTAACTATCATTTATTTTTTTCTGGGAGCCTCTTTAGGTTCATTTATCGGACTGATTTGTGATCGTTTCCCTGAGAAGTCGATTATTTTTCCTAGTAGTCACTGTAGTCATTGCAAGCATCAGTTGCGTTTTTTCGAGATGATCCCTATCCTCTCACAACTTTTCTTAAGATCTCGATGTCGATCATGTCAGACTTCTATCCCTCTTCGTTACCTCTTTATGGAACTATTTTGTGGAGTAATATGCCTGCTATATTTCTATGACTTTTTGAGTCTTGAAGTAACCTACTTTCTTTACTTCAGCCTTTGTTTATCAATTTTTGATTTGAAGCATAAATCCTATCCGCTTCTGATTTGGATAGTTGGAACACTCCCGCTCCTATTCATGGGAAACCACTATCTCACTTTTATCTTAGGACTCATATTAGCAATTATATCCTATATTAAACGTTTAAACATTGGAGAAGGCGATTTTCTCTACTTAGCTAGTGCCTCACTTATTTTCCCACTTTCAAAAACACTACTAATTATTGAAATTGCCTGCCTATTAGGACTAGCTTACTTCCTTCTACGAAGAAATCTCAAGGAATACATCGCATTTGTTCCATTTCTTTTTCTCGGGATAGTACTCCTTACTTTTTGTTCAATTGTATAGAAAAAAGCCGATAAACCTCGGCTTTTCTTTATTAGTTCATATTAACACGGTGCCACTCATTAATGACATAACAAAGCATCTCTAATTGTTGCAATCCTACATTATTAATTTCTGAAGTCTCTTCGTCCGAACCACCTAAATAACGTGTATAAATGGCTATAAGATACGGTGTATCTTCCATCACGATAGCATCAACATTTAAGGCTTCACGAACATAACCTGGTTTCTGATAAATAGTCAATCCTTGATTATATGTTTTATAATAATATTCTGGGAAAGACTCTCCCAAATATTTGAGAATATCTTTATAATCCTCTTGGTGTTTCCAAAGATAATCCAAAACTTGGATATAATAATCCGTTGTTGTCTTATTACCATGCATTTGGATAGTCTTCACTTCACCTTTTGATTTACCGTATTTATCGAGCATACCATAGAATTTTTCCATACCACCAAGGCGTTCTGCCAAAGCGTAGGCTGGTGTATTCTCTGAGTAAACTAGAGAATATTCCTGCATCTCTGGAATAGTCATTGAACCACCAAAAGCAGCAACATAATTATCATGTTCACCCTGATACTCATACTCAGTATTAGTAATATCAAAACGTTCAGTTAAAGAAAGTTTGCCCTTATTAACCTCATCCATGACCAGCATGTTTAGTGGCAATTTATAAGTTGATCCTGCAGTCATTGGCTGAGTATCATTCATAGAGTATTGCTCATTTGTCTTGGTATTTTTATATGAAAAGGCAATTTGGCTAGACTCAATACCTTGGTCAGCCATAAATGCTTCAACCACTTGGCTCAATGTCATGTTAGCATAATCATAATACAATCCATTACCATACATGGTATCTGCATCTGCTTCCATGACTGCTTGTTTAGCTTCGGCTGATTTATTAGTTGGAGTTACCTTTTCCTCTTTTTCTTTGTCTTCTTTTTTAGTGACTTTAGAATTAGAACCGAAGATATTTCCAAGGCTACCGGTGTTACTAGCTTGTTTACCACGTCCTGCTAAAGCAAGCATAGCAACAAATAAAAGAATTACCAAAACACCTAGGAAAGCTAAGATAAGATAAGCTTTTTTATCATCACGAGATGATTTTGATCTAGATTTCTTAGAGCGCTTACTTCTAAGTGCCAAAGTTTCAGTTTTTGCTTCTTTTTCCTTGTGCTCTACTGGTACTACTGTTTCCTCAGTTGCTTTCTGGTCTACTGATTTTTTAGAAGTCTTTTTAGTATCTTCTTTTACTTCTTTTTTGTTGCCTTTCTTGACATCTTTATTAGTGTCTTTTTGAAGGTCTTGTTTTAACGAATCTTTTTTCTTATCTTTAGTTTTTCGGCGATTTCCACTATACTTTTTGCTTGAATGTTTTTCCTTTTTTTTCATAACAATTATAGTTTAAGATATAATTCACTAAAAATCAAGGAGATTTTACAATCATATTACAAAAAAATCATCCCCAATAGTGAGGATAATTTTAAACTTATTTAGCTGCTGCATAAAGCTCAGCAACTTTATTCCAGTTAATGATTTCAAAGAAAGCTTTGATGTAGTTTGGACGTACGTTACGGTAGTTTAGGTAGTAAGCATGTTCCCAAACATCAAGTGCCAAGATTGGTTTCTTACCGTCTGAGATAGGAGTGTCTTGGTTAGCAGTTGAAACAACTTCAAGCTTACCTTCAGCGTTAACAACAAGCCATGCCCAACCTGAACCAAAACGAGTTGTTGCTGCCGCTGTGAAAGCTTCTTGGAAGGCTTCAAATGAGCCGAAAGCTTCGTTAATAGCAGCTGCTACTTCTGCAGTTGGTTCTTGTTTTTCAGGAGACAAGAGTTCCCAGAAAAGTGCGTGGTTAAGGTGTCCACCACCATTGTTAATAAGTGCTTGACGGATATCTGCTGGAATTTGTTCCACGTCAGCCAAAAGTGCTTCGAGATCTTCACCAATTTCTGGGTGTTTTTCAAGAGCAGCATTAGCATTTGCTACATAAGTTGCGTGGTGTTTGTCGTGGTGAAGAGTCATTGTTTCAGCATCAATGTATGGTTCCAATGCATCGTAAGCGTAAGGAAGGTCTGGAAGGATAATTGCCATAGTAAAGGTCCTCTTTTCATTTTTTCTTCATTTTACCGTAAAGTGGTAGAGCTTTCAAAAATTTTGCTTACAAAATCAAAGAAGACTCTAAATTTCTAGCGGTTTGATACGATTTTTAAAAGTGCTAAATCAAACAAGTAATCTTTATCTAAAGTTCCTGTTTTTATCTGGTAATCTGTCTCTACTAAAATCTTAATCGTCTTTTTTAAGAATGCTACTGACAAAGGACGGCTATCTCTCAGTGCAAAACGAACCTGAAATTGATTGACTTTACGCCCTAAATAATCTGACAGACTTGAAACAATTTGCTGATCACTTTTGCCTTGAGCAGATAAGAGTTTAACCTGTAAATAGGTACGAAATTGTCCCAACATAACAGCAATCAACTTAATCTCATCTTCACCCTGAAGCCGTAAATCATGAACCAATTCACGAACACTCTGGATCTGGCCTCGCAAAAGAAGTTGCGTCATATCAAAAATATTATCTTGCAAACTTTTAGGAATGGCCTCAGCAATATCTTGCGATGAGATATTTCCTTCCGTTTTATACCCCTTTAGAAAAGCTAAGTTTTTTTGAACATCTGAAAAGTCAAAATTTGACTTAATCAAAAGTTCCTCAAAGACTCCTGTATCAAATGTAAGCCCCTCTTGATGCGCCTGCTTTTGAAAATAGGTTCTAAGTTCTGCATCTTTTAAAGGACTGGCTTCAAGCACCGTGGCATCACGTTTGAGAAGTTTGACTAAACGACGCTTTCCATCTAGCTTTCCTGCAGACATCAAGACAAGACGTGTTGTTTCAACAGGAGACTCAAGATAATTTTCAAGGCGCTTCAACTCTTTCTCATCCAGATACGATTTTTTAGCAGTAGTCATATCCGCGAAATGATCAAAAATGACCACCTTCTCATCTGCAAAAAAAGGCATGCTTTCTAAATCGAGCTCAGCATCTTGATAATCAGTCTCAGACATATCAAAATAAGAATAGGTTAAGTCACTCGGATCAAAACCAATTTGTTTTAAAAATTTTTCTTTAGCTTGACTATACTGCCCTAAATCCTCGCCCGCCAAGACCGTTATCATGGGGAGCTTTTCTTTAGACAGCTTTTCAATCGTTTCCATAGCAATCATGGTTTTATTATAACAGAATTTTCACCATAACAAAAAGCCCACCACCAATGTGATGAACTTTACTTTATTAACCAGAGTTACGAAGACCTGTTGCAATACCGTTGATGGTAATGTGAATAAGGCTAATTTCGTCATCGGTCAAATCATTGTTACGAAGACGTTTAATCAATTCAATTTGGATGTAGTTCAAGACATTGAAGTATGGCAAACGGAAGTCCAAACTTGCTTTAAGTGATGGACTCTCATCAAGGAAACCATCATGTTTTTCAATAGCAAGAATAACATCCTTAGTCAACTGCCACTCATCCAAAATAATATTGAAGACACTACGTACTTCTTCACTCTCTGCCAATTGTGCATAGTGGAAGGCGATATTCATGTCTGATTTTGAAAGCACCATGTCCACGTTTGACAAAAGTGAACGGAAGAATGGCCATGTTTCAAACATATGTTGAAGTTTCTCAAGGTTGCCTTCTTCAGCTTGGATAAAGCGATTAAAGGCAGAACCCACACCATACCAACCTGGGAACATGATACGGTTTTGTGACCATGAGAATACCCAAGGAATCGCACGAAGACCAGAAATCTCAGTAATAGTCTTACGAGCTGCTGGACGAGAACCGATATTCAAACTTGACACTTCTTTAATAGGGCTTGCTTCAAAGAAGTAATCATAGAAATGTTCGTTTCCAAAGACAAGATCACGATAGATAACATTAGAATCATGAACAATACCGTCCATAATTTCACGGAAATCAACCAATTCATCTGGGTCCGCAATTTGACGTGTTACCATACGGTCAAGGGCAGCTGAAACAAGCATTTCAAGATTGTAGTAGGCAGCATCCTTATTACCATATTTATTACCGATAACTTCACCCTGTTCAGTCAAACGGATACGGTCTTTAATGGTACCAAATGGTTGAGACGTAATAGCATCGTATGATGGGCCACCACCACGACCGACAGTACCACCACGGCCATGGAAGAAGGTAATCTTAATGCCACGCTCTTCACCAATCTTAGTCAATTCATTTTGAGCTTTGTAAAGCGTCCAACCTGAAGACAAGTAACCACCATCTTTGTTAGAGTCTGAGTAACCCAACATGATTTCTTGGTAGTTGTTGCTATTCTTGATCCAACGTTTAACGATATCATAACCAAGATATTGTTTCATGATATCATTAGAGTTTTCCAAGTCTTCGATAGTTTCAAAAAGTGGAACGATTTGGACACGCGCATGTTCTGTATCAACCAAGCCAACTTCTTTAAGAAGGATAGCCAACTCAAACATATCAGAAACGCTCTCAGTGTGAGAGATGATATGTTGTTTGATGACATCTTCACCGATATAATCTTTCAAAAGACGAGCAGTGCGGAAGATTGCCAATTCTTTTTCAAGTGTTTCAGACTTAGGCACATTAGTTGATGACAAGGTACGAGGATCTTCTTGCAATTCTTTAAGAAGAACAGCAACCTTTTCAACCTCAGTCAATTCACTATAGTTATCAACAATATTTGCAGATTTAAGCAACTCTGCTACACATGCTTCATGAACACTAGAATCTTGACGCATATCGATTGTAGCAAGATAGAAACCAAAGACTTCTACAGCTTGAAGAAGCTCTTCGAAATCACCTGAAATCAAGACAGCATCGTCGTTTTCAAGAAGTGAATTTTTGATTGCCAAAAGATCGTCATGGAAGGCATCTGCTGTTTCGTAGAATTCTGTTGTTTGTTGTGAGACAGCTTGAAGACTTTGGCTGAGACGTTGTTGCACGTAATCAGCTACTACTTCACCTGTTGAAGCCGAACCCAGACGAACATTTTCAGAAATGCGTTTAGCAACTCTGTCCTTACTGAAGTTTCCTTCTTTAAAGAAAAGAAGTGTCTGAATCAACTTAGACTGGATGTAACTGAAAGCACGACGGTAAGGTTCATTTTCACGATAAACAGATGTATCTGGAGAATGTTTCGCCATCTCTGCTACTGTATCTGAAACCTCAGTCAAGCGTGATGAGAGGGAGAATGAACGGTAAAGATTATCAACTTTTTCGATATAGTAGTTGAGGATAACTTCACTTTGCAATGTTGCAGAAAGTTTAAGAGTTTCTGCTGTTACAAATGGGTTCCCGTCACGGTCACCACCAATCCACATACCCATAGTAATAGGGGTTGGATTGTCGAGTTCAATACCTTTTTCAACTGCTAAACGTTTGAATTCATGTGATAAGTTCGTAATCGCCTTAATCAATGAGGAGTTATAATACTCCATAACGTTAGTGATTTCGTTTTTAACCTTAAGTTTTTTCTCACGAATGATATCTGTTTGCATCATAATTTCTACATAACGACGCAAATCTGCATACCATTTATCCTTGTTAATAAGACCAGCCTTAACATCACGATGCTTACGAAGAAGTTCGTGAATGTGGTTAGTCAATTCAAGCATAGTTTTACGTTGAACCTGAGTTGGGTGGGCTGTCAATACTGGCACGACATTGACATGTTCAAGAATGTCACGTGCATTATCACTTTCAGCGACAACATCAAAGGTTTCAGACAACTTACCTAGATAAGATTCATCAATATTGTTCTTGTGGTTGACTTCATAAGCCAAATCCACGTCCTCAGAGATATTAATCAAGAGAGGTAACAAAGAGAAATAACGTGATGCAACGACCATATCGTCATTCGTCATTTCTGAAATGGCTTGTGTAAGGGCCACATAGTCACCTTCATCATAAAGTTCAACCAAATGTTGGATAGTTGTGAGACCTTGCTCTCCAGCCATGCCTCGTGTTGCATCATCCAACAATTCTTTCAAGATACCAACTTCTTCAGAGATGATTTCCTGGTTGTTACTGCTTTCCAATTTGTTAAAAGCCAAACCGTATTCTCCTTACTTTATGTAGTACCCTTTTATCATATCACTTTTAAAACAAAAGTAAACTATTTTCCTTTAAATCGTCAGTTATTTTGCAATTTTCCGACTTTTCCAAACAATTTTTTAAGCCCATTTCCGAACTTTATTAAAAAAAGACTCTGAAACAGAGTTCAGAATCTTAATTATACTTTTTTTGATAGAATTTGATTTCATCGCCATCTTCAACCTTAAGTTGGTTGGCTGCTTTTTCACCAAGTTTCCCATTAACATCAAACATCCAATAGATGCCCTTATCTTTATCTTGAGAAATACCATCAATCTCAGTGATAAAGCCATCGTTTTCTTGAACAGGATAGACCTCTTCCAAGACATCAAGTACTGTATCCCCTTTTTGGATTTCTACTGATTTTTTCTTACTTTCCTTATCTGTTTTCAAAATCAAAGTCACTTGACCTTGAACCTTAGACTGATGATTGTTTGTGCTACTAGTAAGTTTAGCTGCCTCATTTTTTCCACAGGCTGCTAGGGTAACAAGTGATAAGGCGAGAAAGATATAGGTTAATAATTTTTTCATTTCAAAAACCTCCGAAAAATAGACTGTATGAATGGATAAAATAGAAGCGTCGATATTGCATGATAGGTGTCGTAAAGTAGACCAGAAATAACAAAGGTAATCCCACTTTTAAATAGGAGGCCATAGCTGTAATCCATGAGAATCCCATAGAGAAAGGACAAAATAGTTACCAAGGCAATCTGCCAAACAAGTGATAACCTAGGAGCAATCAAACTCCAAAGAGCCATCAAAACGCCGAAGGCCAAGATTTGATTAAAAACCCAGGGACCAAAGCCAAAGATGAATCCTGAGATTGACATGGTCAAAGCCATAATCAAGAGACCATCTACTAACCCCAAGTAAAGAACAGCCACAAAAAACATAGCTGTAATAGGTTGAATATTTGGTAATCCTATAAATGCTGACCGCAATCCTACTGCCAGTGCTGACAGAATGGCTATCCGAGCCATGCGTTGAATCGTTAGTTTCATATATCTATTATGCCAAAAATACGAAAAGATGGCTAGTTTTCGAAAAAAAAAAAAAACTAAATGATTTCATGAAAAAAATGAGACAGTACATATTGTTGAAAATACTGTTCTTTTTTACCTCCTCACAAGTCTCAAACAGTCTGATTGGTTAGAATAAAAATATACCCTCGTCTACTACCCAAAACTCATTAAATCAACATTATTTCATTAACCTTACCTAATTACAAAAATTAACTTGACTTAATTTTTATTTTCGGTTATATTAACTAATAGGAGGCAACTAATGATCCAAATCGAAAATATTAATGTGTCTTACCAACAGACATTGGCTCTAGATAATATCACCTTAAACCTAGACGGACCAAGTATCACCGGAATTATTGGTCCTAATGGTGCTGGCAAATCAACCCTAATTAAAGCACTTATTGGTATTATCCCTCACTCCGGGCAATTCCTATTCAATAAACAGCCTATTCGTCAGCAATTAAATCGTCTTTCCTATGTTGCACAAAAGGCGGAAATTGATTTTAACTTTCCAATTACTGTCAAAGAGTGCGTCTCTCTAGGCCTCTATTCCAAAACCAAGTTCTTTAAACGTCTAACTAAAAGAGATTGGTCTAAGGTCACAAAAGCTTTAGCTCTACTCGGTTTAAATGATCTGGCCCATCGCCAGATAAGCCAATTATCAGGGGGCCAATTTCAACGGGTTCTGATTGCTCGTTGTCTTGTACAAGAGGCAGATGTCCTCCTATTAGATGAGCCCTTCGTTGGGATCGATTCTGTTAGTGAAGATATTATCATGAACACCTTGAGGGAACTTAAGAAACAAGGAAAGCTTATTCTCATTGTTCACCATGATTTGAGCAAGGTCCCTCATTATTTTGACCAAGTCATCCTCCTCAATCGTAAATTGATTGCTAGCGGGCCTACTAATCTTATTTTTAATGAGGATAATCTCCGTAAAACCTACGGTAACAGTTTATTTTATAAAGGAGATGCAAATGTTTTCTGAATTTATTGATGGTTTGCTAAATTTCCACTTCTTGCAGAACGCCCTTATAACGGCTTTAGTTATTGGAATTGTCGGGGGGGCTGTTGGTTGTTTTATTATTCTAAGAGGTATGTCACTAATGGGTGATGCGATTTCACATGCGGTTTTACCTGGCGTAGCCATTTCCTTTATCTTAGGTATTAATTTTTTCATAGGAGCCATCGTCTTCGGTCTTTTAGCTTCTACAATAATTACCTATATCAAAAGCAATTCCATTATTAAGAGTGACACAGCAATCGGTATTACCTTTTCAAGCTTTCTAGCTCTTGGCATTATTCTCATAGGTGTCGCAAATAGTTCCACAGATCTCTTTCATATTCTCTTTGGAAATATTCTAGCTGTACAAGACTTGGATATGTGGATAACGATTGCCGTTGCCCTTCTCGTACTAACAACAATAAAAATTTTCTTTCGCCCTCTACTCCTGACATCCTTTGATCCAATCTTAGCTAAGTCTATTGGAGTTAGAGTCACCTTCTACCATTACTTACTTATGGTTATTCTCACCTTGGTTGCTGTGACTGCTATGCAAAGTGTTGGCACTATTCTTATTGTGGCTCTTTTAATCACACCGGCTGCTACCGCCTACTTATATGCTAACAGTCTTAAAACCATGATTCTCCTCTCATCAGTTTTTGGGGCCCTAGCCTCTGTTCTAGGTCTTTTTATAGGCTATAGTTTTAACATTGCGGCCGGTTCAAGCATTGTGTTAACATCTGCCCTTCTCTTTCTCATCAGCTTTTTCATCGTCCCTAAACAGAGTGGCATGAATAAGACTTATCAACAATAAAATAAAAGGATGAAAATAATATGAAAAAAATACTATCAACAATGGCACTATTACTTTTAGCGGTAGTTACTTTAGCAGCGTGTAATAATAAACAAGGCAGTAGCAAAGATAAATTACGAGTTGTTACGACTAATTCCATTATTGCCGATATCACCAAAAATATTGCTGGAGATAAAATCACTCTCCACTCTATTGTCCCGGTTGGTAAGGACCCTCACGAATATGAACCTCTTCCTGATGATGTAAAGAAGACGTCACAAGCTGACTTGATTTTTTATAACGGTATCAATTTAGAAACTGGTGGGAATGCCTGGTTTACTAAGTTGGTCAAGAATGCCCATAAGACAGAAAACAAAGATTATTTTGCAGTTAGTGATGGTGTTGAGGTGATTTACCTTGAAGGTCAGTCAGAAAAAGGTAAGGAGGATCCTCACGCTTGGCTTAATCTGGAAAATGGGATTATTTATGCACAAAATATTGCTAAGCAACTCATCGCTAAGGACCCAAAAAACAAGACCTATTACGAAAAGAATCTAAAAACCTATACTAACAAGCTTAGTAAACTGGACCAAGAAGCTAAAGAGACCTTTAACAACATTCCCGATGAAAAAAAACTAATTGTCACTAGTGAAGGATGTTTCAAATACTTCTCTAAAGCCTATGGAGTACCATCTGCCTACATATGGGAAATCAATACTGAAGAAGAAGGTACACCAGACCAAATCAAAACGCTTGTGGAAAAACTCCGTCAAACCAAGGTGCCAGCACTCTTTGTCGAATCTAGTGTCGATGACCGCCCTATGAAAACAGTCGCTAAGGATACCAATATTCCTATTTATGCAAAAATCTTTACAGATTCTATTGCCAAAAAAGGGCAAAACGGCGATAGCTACTACAACATGATGAAATATAATCTGGATAAAATCGCCCAGGGTTTGAATCAGTAAAAATCTTGTCTGAGATACGTTCTGTATTCTTCTGAAAAATCTGTTATACTAAGGTGAGACTATTTTTAAAGGAAAAAACATGACACCTAATAAAGAAGACTACCTCAAATGTATCTATGAGATTGGTACTGAAGAAGGTAAAATCACTAATAAGGAAATCGCAAACCGCATGGAGGTGTCTCCACCTGCTGTGACGGAAATGATTAAAAAATTGATTTCAGAAAACCTCATCGTCAAAGATAAACACAAGGGCTACCTCCTAACGAAAACAGGTACAATCAACGTTGCTGAACTCTATCGTAAACATCGCCTCATCGAAGTCTTTTTGGTGGACCACTTGCAATATTCTTGCGATCAAATTCATCAAGAGGCTGAAATTTTAGAACATACTGTCTCTGATCACTTCATCGATGCTCTTGACCGCCTACTCAACTATCCTCAAACCTGTCCACACGGCGGGCAAATTCCCAAATCAGGTCAACTCATAGAAGAATTTTATAACCAGACTTTTACACAAAGTCTTGCTCCTGGAAATTATGTCCTTCGTCGAGTTCAAGATCAACATGATCTACTCCATTATTTGGAGACTGTCGGTCTTAAAATTGGAACACCTTTTACCTTGGAAGGCTTTGACCCTTTCACACAACTCTACCGACTACATATTGATGGAAAGGACGTCCAAATACCAGAAGCTATTGCTAGCAATCTTTATATTGAATCAAACTAAAAAAGCGAGGCTGATGAACACACTTAGATGTGTCATCAGTCTCACTTTTTTTACATTTGTTTCAAGCGTTCCACTCGTTCTGAAATTGGTGGATGAGTATAAAAGAGCTTCTGCAAACCAGATTCCTTTTTAGGATCATTGATATAGAGGGCTGCACTAGCATCATCCACGTGATGTTGCATTGGCTCACTATTATCAAGTTTGAGCAGAGCATTAATCATACCTTGTGGGTTACGTGTCAATTCGACGCTAGAAGCATCAGCTAGAAATTCACGTTGGCGTGAAATAGCCAACTGAACCAAGGTAGCCGCCAAAGGCGCCAGGATAATGGCAATCAAAGAAATAATGAGAAGAATAATTTCCAAACCGCTACTTCCATTACGGTCATCATCATTTCTACGACGGCCTCCACCCCAGAACATCATATTACGAGCCATCCCAGCTAGCATGGTAATGGCAGATGCTAAGGCAACTGCTATAGTAGAGATTCGGATATCGTAGTTGCGAATATGACTCACTTCATGTCCGATAACCCCTTCAAGCTCCTCACGATTCATAACTGCAAGTAGACCAGTTGTAGCAGCTACTGCAGCATTCTTAGGGCTTGATCCAGTCGCAAAAGCGTTCATAGAAGGATCATTGACAATAAAGACACGTGGCATTGGGATTTGGGCCACCATAGCCATGTCCTCGACCACATGATAAAGGTCTGGAGCCGTTTGTTCATCAACTTCTCGTGCACCGTTCATGGCCATAACGACATTGGTTGATTGGAAAATCATGGTAATGGCATAGATAAAACCAATAACTAGGGCAAGAATCAGACCACCAAAGCCTGAACCTAACCAAAGATAGCCAACACCGTAGCCAACAAGGCCCAACAAGAGGAAAAAGACCAGGAGCAAAAGCCAAGTCTTTCTCTTATTTCGAGCAATTTGATCAAATAACATATTAGTTACCTAGTCCACTGAAATCAACCTTAGGCACAGCTTTTTCTTCTTCTGGTGTTTCAAGGAATTCAGCTGCCTTAAAGCTAAACATCTTAGCAATAACATTGCTTGGGAATGTTTCCAATTTCACATTGTAGTTACTTGTCACACTGTTATAAAGTTGACGTGAATAGGCAATTTTATTTTCAGTGTTCGTCAACTCTTCTTGAAGCTGGCTAAAGTTGGCACTAGCCTTAAGATCAGGGTAACTTTCAGCTACCGCAAAGATGCCAGAAACCTGACGAGTCAATTCATCACTGGCACGCATAGCTGCTGCAGGAGAAGTCGCAGCTGCTACTTGATTACGAAGTTCTGCTACTTTTTCAAGCGTTGAACCTTCATATTTAGCGTAACCTTTAACCGTTTCAATCAAGTTAGGAAGGAGATCATTACGACGTTTCAATTGAACATCAATTTGACTCCATGCCTCCTTGGTTTGCATACGGCTTTTAACCAAGCCGTTATAACTTGCAATAACAAAAATTACAAGAACAACGATAATGGCAATAATAATCCAAATCATATTTCTATTCCTTTCTTGTACTGAAAAAGAGTCAATTAACCTCTCTTTCAAGTATCTTTGATAGTCTCAGTATATCAAATTTTCAGATGAAAGTGGTAAAATGTGAGTCGTTTTACAAAAAAACTGGACAAGATGTCCAGCTTTTGTATTACTCTTTAGACGTGTGTCGTTTACCTTGGGCTAGGGCATCTGCCTCTGTCATTGTAACGACATTTGCTTTGTTGGTATTGCTAGGCATACTGTTGATGTCATACCAATAAACATCTGCTGTTCCATGACGCGCCACATAAACTGTTCGACTTTCTTCTTGTGCAGGTTGCACATGCTCTGGCTCAGAACTTGGTTGTTCAGTCACCTGTGAACTCTCAGAACTAGGCTCAGATGGCGCTTCAGTAAATTCAGTAACCGTATTTGTCGCTGTCCCATCTGCATAATTGATTTCTGCATTTGGTGATTGGTTATCCAAGATAACATGCGTAACTCCCTGACTGTCAAGAGTCTCCTTATCTCCACCAAGTTTAATTTCCAAGAGATTTCCAGAACCATCAATACCAACATACTGAAGTTCTACTTGACGAGGCAACAACTCATCTCCACTGTAGATAGCTGTTACCTTATAGTCTAACCAATAGTTAGGGTGGAGTGCTAGCCAGTTATCCAAGCGATTCTCGTAATAAAGCATACCTGACTGATTACCTTCGTCGGTTCCTTTATAATTTCCAGAATTCAACCAGGCAGTCATAGGCACTAAATTCTTGCCCTCGTCATTGACACCAGAAAACTGATAGCCAATCAAATGCCCTCGATTCATTAGCCAAGATTTTGATTTACCGTCACCATAATAAAACTTATAGTTATGCCATCCTACAGGATCATATTTTATTTTACCGGGACGCTTATTCTTCGGCTCGTCCTTATCTTGTAACTGTATATGAGCACTGTGGGCACGTCCTAACTGGTCCTTCTCCTCCATGACAAACTGCTTTTGACCATTAAAAGTCAAGATACCATTGTTCTCATCCGCTTGAACCACTTGAGAGCTCACAGCCGAAGATTGTTTGCTAGTATCAAATGAAAATCCGAATCCTAAAGTAAATACTAAAACAAGAAGAGCAAATAAACGAATCCTACTATTTCTTTTTTCTTTCATCATCTTAACTCCTTAATTTTTCTTATCACTTTAATTATACAGGACCAAATCAAAGTGGATGATTAAAAATAAAGAATAATGATATTAGGTATCTTAGAGCTTGCTTAAAAACAAAAACACCCAATTTAATGGATGTTTCTTACCTATTATTTACCTGCTTTTTTACCTTGTTTTGTAAGATAAACTGTAGATATACTTAGTGCTGCAGCAACTCCGACAAGAAGGAAGACCGTTGTCGTATTAGACTTACCTTTTTCTTTTGAAGTGCTAGCTTGGCTTTCAGAACTCTTGGCCACCTGTTTTGCCTCAGTTGCTTTATCAATACGGGCGACATTCTTAGGTGTGTCATCCTTCTTGCTTTCCGCCAATTCTGACAAATCACTGCTAATCTCTTTGGCAACACCTTCAGAGCTTGTAAGTGATGCCGCTTCTGAGGCTAATGTTTCAGAGGCCATAACCGCCATAACTTTACTTGCAATCACATCCACAGACTTCTCATTCAAAAGAGAATTAAAGCGAATAGCTTCTGAGGCGAGCTGACTGCTTGTTACAGAGATTTTTAGGTCATTGTTACAAGCGACCTGACTATTTGGGGAGATGCTGACAACTTCAGATGTACGTGCTGTTGTTGGAGATTCAGAAACTTTGACATCAACCTGACTTGTTGAACCTTTTTCAATAACTTCTGAAGAAACCTCGCTTATCGGATCCTTTTGTGTGCTTTCTGAAGTTGGAGATTTCTCTGGGCTATCAGAAGTAATTGCTACGTCAAGCTGACTAGTAGATGAAGCTACTGAAGTTTCCTCACTCTTTGGTGTTTCTGAAACTGAAGTCTCAGAAACTACTTCACTAGTTGATGTTTCAGAAACTGGAGTGCTTGAACCTGCCTCACTCTTTGGTGTTTCTGATGCTGAAGTTTCAGAAATTACTTCACTAGTTGATGCTTCAGAAACTGGAGTGCTTGAACCTGCCTCACTCTTTGGTGTTTCTGATGCTGAAGTTTCGGAAATTACTTCACTGTTTGATGCTTCGGAAACTGGGGCTGATGAACTTTCCTCACTCTTTGGCGTTTCGGAAACTGAAGTCTCAGAGACTGGATTATTGACAGGCTTTGGTTCAGGTTTTGTTGGAGAAACTGCTGAGACAGCCCCAACAATCGTCGCCTTATTGTCAATCGTATTATTAGATAAACGGATTTCTCCATTACCATTGTCACCCATCTCAAAGTTTTTGGTAATCACTGGATCAGCCAAGGTATTCAATAGTTTATTATCGTAAACATCGACATTCTTGATTGTTCCACGAACTTGTTGGAAATCAATGGCACCACGATGGAGCTTATAGAGGTCATTAGTTGTCCCTGAACGTAGAATGGTATTGTCATGAATCTTAATTCCAGAATCATTGAGGTCAAAATTGTGACCTGCAAAGACAGTGTTTACACGGATACCTGCTCCAGCAAAGACGTCCTTGATGAGGTTTCCTGAAATTTCATGCCCCTTACCACCAAAAATACCGATACCAGCAGCACGCCAGCCTGATTCAATGGTATTGTTGAGGAATTTATTATTTTCCTCAGCTGCGGCATTTGTACCATCTGAAATACTTGACCAGATAGCTAAACCATCATCACCATTCCCACGGATATTAGAGTTCTTAACTGTTGAATTCTTGGTCCCTTGAGCAAAGTTAATACCATCAGCCAAGTTATTACGGATACGAGCATTTTCAACGACAAGACCATCCGTATACTTCATATTACCCGTCTGGTCGTAGTCTCCAATCCACATACCGACTTCGAAATGCTGAACCCAGATGTCGTGAATTTTCGAATCCTTACCAAGTGTTCCCGAAATAGCCTTGTACTGTGCATCCTCGTTATAACGAGACGTCAAGTTGGAATCCATGTAAAGATTGCTCAACTCAATGCCATTACTATTATGACCGAAGACAATACCACCACCATAGCGTTTGTCACTTGTAAAGTGTAGTTGCGTATGCCAAACACCGGCACCTGAGATTTTTAGATTATCAGCTTCGATATTAACTTGTTTATCAAAATTGAAACGTCCTTCTGGAATATAGACAGATTTTCCGCTGGCTTTAGCTTCTTCCACAGCCGCAAGTAGGGCAGCAGTGTCATCACTATCATCATTGGCAGATGCACCCTTATCCACGATACTGATACTATTTTCACCTTGGGCAACAGGCGCTGGAGCCTGTTCAAGCTCAATAAAGTCAATACCGTAAGGGACATTGTCATCTTTCTTCTTAACTAGAGAAATCCTATCTCCAGATTTCAATTGGATATCCTTGAGGAGAAGACGTGTCTCATCAAAACGAAAACGTGCACTTGAACCATCAATGGCTTGATCATACTCATGGTCCCCTTTAAGGTACTGCCATGCTGAGTGAGATGACAAATCAAGATTACCAACGCTTGAACCATTGACCTGCACATCCAACTGACCTGATGCACCATCAGGTATTGTATAACGCACATTCAAAGCATTGGCTGGCTCAGTGACATTGAAAGTAACTGCCGCATCCTTTTTAGGAAGTTCAACATAAGTTTGGTTAGTCGCTTCCACAGCCGTAGATTCCATGTCCGTTGACTGCTGGATTGTAGCACCATTTTCAACACTTGCATTTTCTGCCTCATGAGTCGTATAAGGCATTTTTGCACCGTAACCATCTGTGCTGTACTCCTTGCCTTGACCTTGGTCCTCAGTCGCATTGGTTAAGACATTTGCTGAAATTTCTTGAGTTTGAGGGTTGCTTGTCTCAACCAATTGATCAATAGTCGGAGTCTGTTCAGCTGCTTGAACAGTTGTTACCTGAGGCTGAACTGAAGCAATATTGGCAGGCCGTGACGTTTGTACTGGCTCAACTGATGCTGGCTCTGAAGTCGCCAATTGTGCCGTTGAGGCTGTTTGAGGTGTCTGTGCTTGATTTGAGGCATCAGTCAAATCACTAATTGATTGTGCCTCATCAGCCTGAGCAGCTTGCCCATTAGCAAGAGCCATAAAGCCAATCAAAGCTGATGCTGCGCCAATAGAATATTTACGGATGCTGTACTTTGGTTTCGTTTTTCTTTCTTTAAACAAGTCTATTCTCCTGATACTTTTTTTCACAATCTCTCTATCTTAGGACCAAGCCGTCCTTTGAAAGAAAATAAAGATTCCCTCATATTAAAGATTGTTAATAATGCTGTTGTTTTTCTTATTAAAAACAAACCAAAGTAAATTATAAGGGATGAAAAAGTAAAAAAAAAGGCTAGGCTATCCATTTTAACAAGGCCTTAACAAAATTGTCATATTAGAAAGTTCAGTCATTCACGTCTAAATTATAGTCTAAAAATGTCGCACAAAAAGGTGATTTCTTTCACGTGTAAGAAATAAAAAACTCTAAATTTCCATAAAGGCTTATTTAGCAAGAGTTATCGGCCAAAACGATCAAAATGTTTTAAATCTGTTTTCTCAGATTTCTGTCAAACGTTTGACAGTCTTTTTTAATTTTACGCTTCAAAGTATTATTTTCCGAATGTTTTAGTATTACAAATGTTAAACATCAAAAAAATAAAAAAGAGACAAAAATCTGCCTCTTATTTTTCAAAAAAATAACTAACCTAACTAGATTTTACGATAACATTGCCTCTAATTCTTCAAGCGACAGACCAGTCACATCTGATACTACTTCTAGAGATAGACCTTTTGACAGCATCTTGCGAATCAACTCTAAGCGCTCCTCATGACGACCTCGTTCCAAGCCTTCTTCATGCGCTTCATCAATTGCTGTTTCCATGGTCATGTCATAATTTTCTTGAATACGTATGCGTTCATCAATCATCGCCTTTTCCTCCTGTGTCCAGCTGGATGAATCCAGTAATGAATCGGCATGCGTGACCGCTCGGCTAGGTGCCTTAGAAAATGGGAGATTTCCAAAGAACTCTAGCCACTGCCGCCCTTCATCCCTGATATGCTTATCTTTATTATACTTATCCAACTCTAAAAAGGCAATCTGAAGAAGGTTCTGCTGTTTCCCATCCTTATAGTAAGCATTCAAAGGCCTCCCCGTCCTACTATTGGCCATCCAATAAGTATTAATCGGGGACTCCTCATCTGGCAACAAGGTCTTCTCCAAGATAGCTATACCATAGACCGGCTCCATCTGCTCATACATCTTGTGTGTCTGTCCTTGTTGGCGTAATTGCTGCACATTTTCTACTAGCTGGCTAGCCAAATAATAATGAAAACGATTGAGAAAATAATGCTGCTTACGCACCTGAATCTCAATGATAACCTCGGTTCCATCATTCAACTTGGCTCGAACATCCACCGAGGTTGAAAAGAGCTCATCCTCGTCAAAGTCCTTTTTATGAAGCTGTGTCCCCTCCAAAATCTGAGCATCCACAACATCCAAATCCAAAATATCTCGAATAAATGCCACCGTCACCTCAGGCAGGCTGAAAATCTTCTTAGCCATAATATCCAAGGTCGGTGAGACATGCTTATGTCTTTTTTCCATCTACTTCTCCTTAATAAAAAATAGAGGGTTGGCCCCTCTACTTCTATTATTCGGAAAAAGCCTTTGATTGCACTATAAGATCCATTAAGAAACTAAATAATAGTTCACTTTCAAGTCTCTAAATTGATCATAACCCAAATACTCATCATTCTGCAAGCGACCTAAAACAATGCTTGGATGAATATCAATCTCATCAGCAAATTTCTTAATCGCTTGTTTATCAAAGCAAGCTTCATCTATAAATCTTTGATAGTCTTGAGGGTCAATTAGTAAATCTTTCGCAAACTGGTCTGCTAGCTCCTCAGAACGTCGATAAGAGTCACTACCTCCGTCATCAGATGAAAAGTCATTCTGCAGAATATGTCCAATCTCATGGAAAAGTGAAAACCAAAAAATATCCGATGCTTTATTACGATCTGTTAATAACAACAAGACACTACCGTTTCCAAATTTCTTTGTTGCACCATTTAAATTGGCATTTGCTAAAGCAGGAAGGCCCACTAGGACAACCCCACACTCTAGCAAGATATCGGTCAACTCTTGAGCAAAATCCTTTGGATCTTGTCTTGTCAAGTCTCTTAAAGTTGGTAAGCTTTTCTCTAACTTTCTGCAATTAAGCTTCGTGGTCGTTTTATTACGAGCTTTTTTAGATGCTAACTCTAACATGATATTGGAATTAACGATACTCTTTTCGGTAAAGTCACGTGTATTACGATAACTCACTAAATGGTTAAAAGTCACGAGATATTCTAAACTCGATACCTCCAGAATTTTCCGAAGCTCTGTAATCTTTTCACCGATACTATAGCGCTTCTCTGGAACGTAGCCTTTTTGTTTAAAATACTTAAAGTCAATCATATCACAGATTTCCTTCTCGCGACCCTGATCAAGCTCTCTTTGTTCTACAATTTCAGCCACTTTCACATCATAAATGTTTTGAAGGTTGAGCCAAGTCTGCATAGAAACACCACTTAACTTGGCTAACTTATGAGCTGTCTCCTTACTAATAGACTCCTCAGCATTAACTAGCTTGCTGACAGTCTTGGCAGAGACTCCCAAACGCTCCGCAAATTCTTTCTGAGTTACGTTATAGTCCTCAATTAAGTCTTCAACATACTGACCTGGATGAAAAGCAACCAGGTCTTTGTACTCAACCACTTTTTTACTCATAATGATTGCTAACCTCCTCTATTTTCAAGATTTCGATTTCTACCGGACTAGAAAACACCTTCTCAAAATCTTCCTCACGAAATCCTACAATCAAACGATAGGAACTCCTTCGACCATCTATATCTAAAGCAAACTGTCCATTTCTCTTTCCCTTTAATTGGTGAAAATGATACTTAGGAAAAGCCGTCACACTAGCCAAAGAATCCGATACTTCCAAAAGGTTAATCAACTGGTGCAACTTTAATGCAACCTTATCCGAAAAATCCTTTTTCGCTCGCCTCAGCTCAGTGCACTGTTTCTCAACAGTTTTATTTGTATAGATAAGCTTCATAAATTCCTTTCCGTTCGATTTAAATTACCTTTTTGGTAATTTAATATTATCAAATTCATAGAAAAAAGACCAGTCAAAACTTCATTTGACTGATCCTTCTTTTATCATTTAACTAATAAACTACCCCTTAAATGCTTCCACAAAAGCCTTGAGTTCTTCGTCTGCTTCTTGTGTTGTTCCATGAAGTGTACTAAGTAAATTAATTCTATAATTTCATATCTCTTTTCAATTTCAGTAAATAGTCGTTAAGTTTACTATCAATAGCATATATATATAAGCCTTTTATAGCTCTTTTCATAAGAATATTAATTGAATTTAATACTATTTCTTCTTTGTAGGAATCTGCATTTTCTCTAGAAAAATTCTTTTCAAATTCTTGCGGAATTTGAAAGGCTCCTTTATCCTTGTATTCATGTTGTAAAATTTTTATGGAGTTTGTTTTCTCATCAAGACTAACAGATGGACCAAGAATAACACCTACATTATTTAGGTCAAATCCTTGAACAGTATAAATTGACCCAACTTGTTTTAACGTCTCAGGATCTTCGGCCCAAACACCTTTAGTCGCAAGATTCCAAGGTAAATTAATTCCCTCTTCATCTACGTAGTACTCTTCTCCATCTTTCTTATGAGTAAAATCAAATGTAGCTACCAACCGAGATAAGTTATCTTTTTTATTTAACTCTGTAATTTTATCAAAAAGTTCTTGAGAAGACTTACAAATTTGAAAATCAAAAGTTTCTGTTGATTTAGGCAAGGGTAGTATTGTCTTTTCAACAAAATTATCAATCCATTCAATAATTTCATCTGAAGCATTCATTCGAAACTGTTCCTTTAAGTATAGAGTTTCAGTATCATATTTAGACATAATGCTATCCATTGTCTCTTCATCCCAATAGGATTTCAATTTTAAAACCTGCTTAGGATCGAAAATAACAATAGTAATCTTTGATCGTTTAATAATTTCTTCTAACTGATTTTCATAATGAAACCCATTATACGCATCTCTACTAGTTAAAAGTAAATGGGCCTCATCTACTAATGTTATATCACTCTTGGTAATTTTCTCCTTATCAACACTATTAATGAAGGATGTTGGTTTCATAATGTCTTTTTTCTTCATATTAGGCAAACTTTTGGACATAGTTTGATAGGTTTTTAAAACCTCCGAATGATTCACCAATAAACGATTAACTGTTTTATATAATCCTGACTCTTTATCTCCTTCATCTTTATCACTTGATAAATTACAAAGATCATTATATAGAGAAGACAATACAACACTCTTTCCTGTACCAGCCTCTCCTTTAACTAAGAAAACTTTGTGTTCACCTTCTTTTAGTTTTTTCAAATTTCTACGACAATAATCAATGATTTGTTCTTTAACTCCATATTGACTATCTGATAATTGATGAAAAGGTGAAAGTTTATACACATCTTTATTTTGAATAACATCACTGCTATTCCTAGCGAGACCTTTTTGCCTTAACTTGTCCCAAAGTTTTTGAAAGACCTCTTCATTATAATATTGCTTCTGATAGTAGTTATGAATTACCTGATTAGAAGAAACTTGACTTTTATTTTGTAATTTAAAAATTCCATCTGCCAAAAAATAGTTAATTAGATTAGTCTCAATGTTATATGTTGCAGACTGATTAAATTTATCATGCCCTATTAATAGAACCCTCTTAAGTTTTCGTCTAACTGGATTCTTTAAGTGGTTCTTCATACGATTTCTTGCATTCGTCGTCTGACCAATATAAGCTTCGGATTTATCCCTATACAAAATATATAATATTGGATAATCTTTAATGTAACTCGTTGAAATTAGATTAAATTCTTTCAATTCGAAATTCTGCTCAATAAAGCTTTTATCTTCAAAATATAATTCTATGTCCATCTTCCACCACTACAACTCATTATACTTTTTATTACTTCCTCGACTTTTCTCAACAGGATATTTCTGTTCGTTCAAATCAAGTTTACTTTTAATAATATCTTCAACATCTAAATTCAAATTATCTGCCATCATCAAAGAATAAATCAATACATCAGCAAGTTCTTCCTTAATTTCTTTAAGTGAGCTCGCTACTACTTCTTCTGATTTTTTCCATTGGAACAACTCAAGAAGTTCACTTGCTTCTAGTGATATGGAGATAGCTAAATCCTTTTCATTATGAAATTTACGCCAATCTCTATCATCTCTAAATTGATTGATTTTATTCATTAATTCCTTCATCTTGTTACCTCAAAACTGTCGTAATCCCTTACATTATAGCATTTTCACGGGTTCTTTCATAGTTTTGGGAAAATTCCAACAAAAAAAACACAGCCCGAAGGTCATGTTTTTATCATTTATTTACCCATTTTTTCCTGAATGAGTTTTTCCACTCTTTGGTAACTGGCTTCAATCTCTTCCTTGCTAAAGAGTTTTGTTTGCAAGTCTTCCCAGCTACTGCCGATGGCTGGATTAGTGTGATTCTTCATAAGCTTCTCCTAGTCTTCTCCCCTATAAATCGTAAACCCTGTGGCTTGCTGGTTAGCCATGATGGTCATGTCTGAAATTTGGACGCGTCGTGGTTGCTTGGTGACATAGAGAACTGCGTCCGCAATATCTTGAGCTTGGAGGGCTTCTAACCCTTGATAAACTTTCGCCGCCTTGTCCTTGTCACCGTGAAAGCTAACTTGAGAAAAGTCGGTCTCAACGATACCAGGCTGAATGGTTGTCACCTTGATATCTGTGGCAATGGTATCGATACGCAAGCCATCACTGAAAGTTTTTACTGCAGCCTTGGTTGCTGAATACACGGCAGCACCTGCATAGGCATAGATGCCCGCCGTAGAGCCCATATTGATGATATGGCCCTCATTGGCAGCAACCATGCTTGGCAAGATCTGACGTGTCACCATCATCAAGCCCTTGACATTGGTGTCGAGCATGGTCAGCATGTCCCACTCCTCATAGTCTTGATAAGCTGTTAGACCTAGTGCCAGACCTGCATTATTGACCAAGACATGGACTTGCCCCACGCTTTTGAGAATGGCTTGGCAAACATCCTTGACCATGGCCATATCTGTGACATCCAGGGCAAAGGTCCAAACTTTTTGATTTGGATAGGTTGCTTGGAGCTCTTCTTTTAGAGCTTCTAAACGCTCCACACGGCGACCGGTTAGGATGAGATTTTCTCCCTCTTTGGCAAAGGCACGCGCTGTTGCTTCGCCAATTCCTGATGTTGCTCCTGTAATAAGTACGTTTTTAGACATAAAATCCTCCACTTCTATGGTTCCGCTGTCTCTAATCGTTGTTGGTTAATTCACTCAACTTCTTGATAAAATCAGGAAGTTCAAGTTTGGGCAGGTTAGATTTCCTATTTCCCGACTTCCAAAATATCCAGAGTAACTGGTTGAAACCATCCTGCAGCACTTTCTTTTGTTGGTCCGAGAGATTGCCAAATTCTTGCAACATCTGGCCTAGCTTAGGGAGAGTTTTTATCCCAATATCATCCAGACTTTCAATTCCAGAATCAAGAATGGTATCAAAGAACAAGTCACAAACCTGCTTGAGTTCTTGATTTGGCAAGGTCTCAATCCATTCTTGGAAGGTCTCTTTTAAGCGTTGACTCAAGTCTGTCGGCTGATCCACATAAACAAAATCATTTGTTCCCAAGTCAACCTGCCAAAGCAAAACATTGTGTTGAGCGATGCCTATGCCATCTGCTGCTACGAGCTTTGCGACCTTATCCCAGTAGAGCATGACTCCCACAACTGATTCTTGAGGTCTGATAACCGTCATCTTGGGTTTCAACTCTTGGTAAGAAGGCTTCTCTAAGAGTGATTTCATCAAGCCCGGAGAATCAAGAAGCAAGAGCTCTGCTATTTGCTCACGCAAGACAGTCGAACTCTGAACAGCCGAATAGAGGGCAAGATTGCCACCCTTGGAATGACCAGAAACAGCGATGTGACCACTGAGGTTTGGCAAGTGCTTCTCCAGAAAGGCCATAGCTGAGCGATGCGCAGGAATTTCCCGACTGTAGGTCAGTTGAAAATCCTCCTTCCAACCAATAACGCTATCATCTGTCCCACGAAAGACAATCTGCTGGTAGTCCAATTCAGGCAAGCTGAAAATCATAGCCGCAAACTGCTTTTCCACTCCCTTGTCCAAGACACTACAGTAGTCACTTAGATTAAGTCCAGCGAAACGTCTAGACCTGACCATGGCTTCAGCCAGATCTACCCGTTCCTTAGTCACCATGAAGGTGTAATCGGGATTTAGGTCCTTACCCTCTGCATAGTCATGTAAATTGATGGTTTCCTTCAAATCACTTGCTGAGAGCCATTTTTCATAAGTCAGGTAGCCAATCTCATTGATGCAAACCTTATCCAAAATATTAAGAGGCTCTTGGTCGAAAGGCAAATCCTTAACCTTTTCAAGATAATCGATTAAATTGGACATCATTACTCCTTAAAGTCTTTCTTACCTTGATTTTACTAGAATTTTCAATAAATTGTTAGTGAAAAATGTGATATGATAAGAGAGATTATTTATTAGGAAAAGGAAGCTTATGACTATTTCACGATTTTACCGTATCTTATTAGCTCTCTGTGGTTTGGTAGGAGTCTCTATCCAAATCCATGACGATGGTTGGGGCATGTTGCTCTATTACACTGTTTTGTCCAATATCCTGGTCTTCTCTAGTTTGATTTTCTTTATCATCTATGACTTTAAAAAAGAGGATGCGACGACTAACACCAAACTCTTGCGTTACAAGGGTGGTGTAACCATGGCCATCCTCATCACTGGAGTCATCTATCACATCCTCTTGGCCCCTATTACAGAGCCTGAGAAATTCTGGACTCTCCGTAACTTCTTGGTCCACTATATTGTGCCTTGGGGATTGGTGCTTGATACCCTTATTTTCGATGCTAAGAAAGCCTACCGTCTACGTGAGCCAATTTACTGGTCCGTGGTCCCTCTCTCTTACTTTGCCTTTGCCCTTCTAAATGGCTTGGTGCTAAAACTCCCAATTCCAGGAGCTAAAGATAGCCCCTTCGCCTACTTCTTTATCAATGTCAATAAATTTGGTTGGAACAAGGTCTTGGTAAATGTCCTAGTCATCAGTGCCGGATATATCGCTGTCGGCTATCTCTTGTACCTCTTGAAAAAATTTATCGGTCGTAAACCAGCATAAAACATAAACTGAGTTACCTAGGTAGCTCAGTTTTTTCTATTTCAACAAGCCCAATTTATCAAAAGCTTTGTACAAGCCATCAGCTTCAACATCGTCTGTGACTAGGTCTGCCATAGCCAAGATTTCTGGCCCACCATTTCCCATGGCAACGCCAATCTCACAGTATTCCAACATAGGGATATCAATCTTGGCATCACCGAAAGCAATGGTATCCGAACGCTTAGCCCCCAAATATTCCAAAAGAACATCAATGGCATGGGCCTTGTTTATATCCTTAACACCCAAATCACCAAACAAGGCTGTTTCACCTCGACCACCCCAAGTATGGGCTTCAAGCTGTGGAAAAGCTTCTTTGGAATCCAAGTGATCCTGATAGGACTCCAAAACGAAACTGACCTTATTTAGGTCGTCACGGTAGAGTTCCCCACCATACTGGAGACCATGAATGAAATCTTCTGGTTCCTTACCCTCAACAGACTCTGCAGATTGCCCCTTTTGAATAGCGTAAGTCTTAAGTGTCTCACGCGCCCGCTCCCGAAAATCAGGACTGGCAAAGAGGCCGTTATTACTCTCCAAATAAAAGGCAAGATGGCGCTCTGTTAGCCAATCCACAATCTTTGCTGCATCTTCCTTGGAAATCAGCTGATGCATGAGGACTTGGCCATGATGCTCCACATAAGAGCCATTGCCACCAATCATCCCATCCAAGCCAATTTCCCATAATTCAGGTTGCATTTCTGCCTTGCTACGTCCGGTACAAACATAGACCAGATGCCCCTTTTCACGCGCCTGACGAATTGCCTTTACTGCTGACTCTGGAATGCGGTTATGATAATCCACCAATGTCCCATCAACATCTAGAAAAATAAGTTTTGACATGTTTTCACCTCGAGTCTTCTTTTATTTTATTATACCCTGATACGGTTGTAAGAGATACTACTATCCTCGGACAAACTGATACTATCCTATGATAGTCTTGTCTCCAATCCAATACATTGCCATTTCCCATGAAAGAAGCTATCATGAAAGTATGAACGATTTAAAAACTTTACTGAATCACCTGCCTTATAAATTAGCCGCCTATGATGCCCAAGGAAACTTTCTCTATGACAATGGTGGCGCTGATGGTAGTTTCTTTCCCCGTGAGGATGAAAATCTGCCTGACTGGATCATGTCTGAAGTTCTAGCATCTCCTACAAAAGAAAGAAGTTATCAGATTCCAACAGATAGTTTTGATCAAGTCCTGATCCAGACCTACCAAGCTGCCATAGACCAAGAAGGAAAGGTCCTTGGATTTTGGGAGACCGTTTATGATTTGAAGCAACCTCTCAAGACCTATCTGGATAACTCTGCTCAAGCCCTTGTCGCCTGGTCTGATGCCACTAGTGGCGCTAGTTTCAAGGAAGAAACTGACTTTTAAGCTAAATTTCTTGCTTTAATAAATGAAAAATTCACTTAATTCAAGACTAGCTCAAAACACACTTATTCATAAAATGTGCCTAAGTCAGCACTACAAAGGCTTTTTGGAAATCAGTCACTTTAATATCTCTCACAGAATTTATAAACACTCTATTTTGCATTTTTGCGCTATTTAAGGTAAAATGGGAGTAATGAGAAAAAGAATAAAACCGATCGTTGTTTACGTGGTTCTAGCTCTTTTAGGATTAGCATTAGTTATTGCAAATATTCACAATACGTCCAAACAGCAGGCGCATCTCCAAAACGTGAAATCTGCTATTCCTTCTGCTACTACACCGAAAACAACAACCAGTAGTACATCTAGTAGTTCCGACGAGGAGCTGAAACTCAATCCCATTATCGACCTTTCGGGGTGGCAACTACCTCAGGATATCGATTACGATGTCTTGTCAAATCATATTTCTGGTGCTATTATCCGTGTCTTTGGCGGATCACAGATTAGTAAGGATAGCAATGCCGCTAGTTCGAATGGGGTTGACAAATCTTTTAAAAAACATATCAAAGAACTCCAAAAACGTGATGTTCCAGTTGCCGTCTATTCCTACGCTCAAGGTGCTTCTGTCAAGGAGATGAAGGAGGAGGCTCGTATTTTCTACAAAAATGCTTCTCCATACAAACCTACCTATTACTGGATTGACGTTGAAGAGGAAACCATGCCTAATATGGAGGAAGGTGTCCAAGCTTTTCTAGCTGAGCTCAAACGTCTAGGAGCTGATAAAGTCGGTCTCTATATCGGTGCTTATTTCATGCTTGAGCAAGAGGTTTCAACCAGAAACTTCGATGCTGTTTGGATTCCCGCCTACGGTACTGACTCTGGTTACTATGAGACTTTGCCAAACACTGATATTGACTATGATCTACATCAGTATACCTCACAAGGAAGTCTTCCTGGATTCGATAATATTCTAGATCTTAGCCAAATCAATCCCGAGAAAAACAAACGTAAAACCTTTGAAAAACTCTTTGGTAAGATTAAGCAAAAACCAACTAAAAATAAGAAGACTACTTCGACAAGTTCATCTAGTAGTCAGTAAAAACCAGTGTCTAAAGCACTGGTTTTCTTCTTGTCAAATTGGTTTAGGCTTGTTCGGACGAATATGTTATAATGGATGGTAGAAATGAATAACTTTAAAAGGAGATATGACAATGGCTAAGAAAGGCAAAGTCAAGAAGACCCTGGTTGACCAAATTCTTGATAAAGCTAAGATTGACCATGATAGCTTATCCTTCAATGGTTTAGAGGGGGATCTTCCAGAAGATGTGGCGCGTGAGAGCATTTATAAAACCCTCGCCCTTAAGGGAGATAAGACAGGGCCTGTCATCGGCATTGTCCCTATCACCGAACACCTGTCTGAAAAGAAATTAGCTAAAATTTCAGGGAACAAGAAGGTTCAAATGATTCCACAAAAGGATCTCCAAAAAACAACTGGCTATGTTCACGGGGCTAACAATCCTGTGGGAATTCGCCAAAAACATAATTTCCCTATTTACATCGATCAGTCTGCCCAAGATGCTGGCTTCCTCATTGTCTCAGCGGGGGAAATTGGGCGTTCTATTCGTATCAATAGTCAAGAACTTGCTGATTTTGTTAATGCTGAATTTGCTGATATTAAGGAGTAATCATGAAACTGTATTTTGTACGTCACGGTAAAACTGAGTGGAACTTGGAAGGCCGACTTCAAGGTGCCAAGGGAGACTCGCCTTTACTTAAAGAATCTATCGAACAAGTACGTGAGCTAGGTCACTACCTCAGTGACACTCATTTTGACTTGGTCTTCTCAAGTGACCTACCTCGTGCTAAAAAAACTACAGAGCTCATCATGGAGTCTCAAAAGCCTAAAGCTAAAGTTACCTACACTAAAACTTTGCGTGAATGGCAACTAGGTAAACTAGAGGGGCAAAAGATTTCCCTTATCCAAGCCATCTATCCAAAAGAAATGGATGCCTTCCGTAACAATCTAGCCAATTTCCGTGCTAAGGACTTCCAAGCGGAATCTGTCTACAAAACAACAAAACGTGTGGCCGAATTTGTCAAAACACTTAAAGATAGTGATGCTAAAAATGTCCTCATTGTCGGTCACGGAGCTAACCTAACAGCTTCTATCCGTACCCTCCTTGGTTTTGAACCTGGTCTTCTTCGTAAAGCAGGAGGTCTTGACAATGCTTCTGTCACTATTCTCGAAACCAACGATTTCGAGCACTTCACTCTTAAATGTTGGAATGATACGTCCTATATGGATGAACAAAACAAGATTAGCTAAATCATCGACTGACTTCATAAGACAAGCGATCCTGATCAAGGGTCGCTTTTTAGCACTCAAAAAACCCTTAAAGCCTACTACTTCAAGAGCTTCACTTCTATTATTTCCTCCCTCTTGATAAATAAAACGGCCACACGAGGCCGCTCTATTTATCTTCCATATTTCATACGAAGGATTTTTTCCTGATTAGCATTCAAACGAAGAAGGATAACCACTTTATCAATACTCATATTGCTCTCAAGAAGACGTTCAGCCGCCATCATAAGACCATTATTGATACCTAGTTGAAGGACTGGATTTTCATTATCATTGATATCAAAGATATATTTGTTATTTGGAAGGTCGAAAAGGACTTTCACCGCTCCAAAGAGTTGCTCAAAACTATCGATTTCCAAGTCGAAGACTGGCTTAGTACCTGGTTTAAGGCTACGTCCACGGTGGTTAAACCACATAGAATGCCAGCCACCATTGAAGGCACCCATGACATCATTGTCATAAGAATCTCCAACATAGAGTGTCGTCGATGGATTCATGTCAAATTGCTCAGCTGCGAGGTTGAAGATTTCCTTCTCAGGCTTTTGGAAACCTGTCGCCTGACTGACGATGACACGCTTAGGATCAACGTAATCATAAAGTCCCAACTTCTTAACCTTTTTAAGTTGGTGCTCTGTTGGTCCATTGGTAATAATACCCATAGGAACATTTTTTTCCTTTAGGAAATCAAGGGTCATGCGCATCTCATCAAGCATGGTGATATTTTCCAACTCATGCTCGTAAACCTCTTGGAAATGGTTACCCGTTTCTTCATCAATTTCACGGTAGCCAAACTCCAAAAGCGTCTCTTTACAGCGCCAAAAACGGAAATATTCGGTTGTCCACTCACCGGCCATTACACGTGGAAAACCAACATCAGAATAGTGGCGGAAACGAATGTAGGCTTGATTCATGTGACTCATATCAAAGTCAGGGAAACATTTTTCCATGGCAATACGATAAGGTGCCTGTTGGTCGTAAATAGTATCGTCAACGTCAAAAACAATAGAGGTAATCATCTGTCCGTTCTTTCTTATATCATTCTCTTGTCAGAGACTTAGATAAATTAGGAAGCTAACAACTAAACTACCACATGAGTCTGCTCCTAATTTAATCTTCAGTCTTGCAAAAGTAAGCTTTAAGTCAACTGTCTAGGGGCAATCTTACTCGTCTGTTTTTTATCAGATTGCAATTGCCCAAACAGTCTTATTATACCGTTTTTACCTTCTTATTTCAATTTTCGACCCCACTTAAGAAAAGATTATTCGTGTTTTGAAGACAGAAAAAGGTTTGGAACAATTTGTCCCAAACCTAATGCATCTTGTCATATTCAGACACTTATTTAATTTCTTTAAAGGTCATTTTTTGTTTGACTTCACCCTGACCACCTTTGGCAATCTGGTAATAGAAATCTTTTGATGTGAAGTGGTCACCATAAGCAAAGACCTTGTTGTACTGCCATTGTGACAATTGATCGTCCTCTTTTTTACCGAGAGTCAATGTTGTCTTCGTCACGCTGTATTCCCACTTAGCTGTTTGATCATTATAGGCCTTGTCAAAATCAGTCTGACTCTTAGCAGCATTAACCACTGTCGTACGATCCTGACTCACAAGTGCCTTGTTACCGCCTTCTTGGAAAGCTACATACATGACACGATTATTGACCTCACCATTTAGAGAACTTGAGTATTGGTAAACCTTACCAGGTACAACACTATCCAAATGGTGTGTTCCCCAGTAATAGAAAGCACCAAATCCAGCTCCCGTAACCAAGAGACAGGCGAGAACGACACTAATAATGATATTTCTCTTTGACATGTCTTGCCCCTCTCTATTCGTCACCAGTTAGGTCAGAGAAAGTTGCCTCTGAGTCTGTTTCAGTGTGGCTTGAAGAACTTGATGATGAGCGTTCAACACTTGATGAAGCCTTAGATTCAGATGATTTTTCAGTGCTTGATGATGAACTTTCTTTTTCCTTGTAAACATCAACGTTGAAAGCCCACTTATCACCCTTATAACTTACCTGAATTTGAGCATATTTTGCCTTGATAAGATCTGACAACTTACTATCACTGTTAAGAACATCGTAAATCTTTTGAGCGAGAGCTTTGGCATTGTCTTCCGTTTTAGCACCATCTTTAGGTCCACCTACAATGTCTTGAGCCTTAGGCGTTTCACCTTGACGGTAGAGGGACGTGCTTTCAGTGTCCTTCTTAGCAGTAGCATTTTCACCAGTCTTATCACCTTCATGTGAGAAGAAACTCCATGCAGGACGACCTGAACGTTTTTGTTGATATACTTGTTCGAATTCACTTTGAACCTTGTCTTGGAAAGCATCATCAGTCAATTCTTTTTCCTTAGAACTTTCTGTACTTGCTTTGCTTTCACTACTGCTTGCTGTTGAGCTTGATGCAGAAGATGATGATCCACTTGTCGAACTTGATGAAGCATCTTTAGATTCTGATGATGACGAAGATGAATCCTTGCCATCTTTAGAATCTTTGTCTTTATCGTTGTTATTGTTTGTAGTGCTATTTGAGAATGAAACGCTATTGTCAGAATTATCTGGAGCGTAAATCACTGTATTCTTAGAATGGTCATCAGAGACAAAAGTGCTGTTATTGATAATCACTCTGTTGTTATCACCATAATAGTTGTTGATAACAATCTTAGAATGTGCACAACGGTAACCATTACCAGTCACATGGTAACCTGCTGGGACATCACCATCACGTTTCAAGATGAGGACGTCACCTGCGAAGATAAGGTCAATATTCTGAATATTATTATCGTAGGCTAATTTTTCAATAGAAATTCCAGTCGCTTGAGAGATTCCCCACAAGGTATCTCCCCATTGAATCACGTATTGTTGGCCATCTAACTGCTGTGGATTGATGTTCTGAGTTGTCAAATTATTTGTAATTTGTTCAGGTGTGCTGGCAATCCAGTTTGTAATATCAGCAGCGTGAGCACTCGTTTGATTTTGATAAAAGCTATCTGCTAACACAGATACCGTAGGCATCCCAATAGGTGCTAGTAAAGCGCCAAGCATCACAGCTTTACTAACATAATTTTTCTTTTTCATCGTATTTCCTCCTTATATCATACGAAACTTACTTTGCTATTGTACACCCTTATTATTATATTTGTCAATAAATTCTATAACTTTCTAATCTAACATTAATACTAGTTAATGATTTGTCCTAAAAATAGACAAATCCTAGCTTTATTTATCTGACATTTAATCATTTGTCCTATCTTTAGAAGGTGATTTATGATACAATAATTACGACTATTTTATGGAGGACTAACATGTCAAATCAACACATGGAAGAATTAAACGATCAACAGATTGTCCGTCGTGAAAAAATGGCGGCCTTGGCTGAACAAGGAATCGATCCTTTTGGTAAGCGATTCGAACGCACAGCTACATCTGGTCAATTAAAAGAAAAATACGCTGACAAAACAAAAGAAGAATTGCACGAAATCAACGAAACTGCTACTATCGCAGGTCGCTTGATGACTAAACGTGGTAAAGGTAAAGTTGGCTTCGCCCACATCCAAGACCGCGATGGTCAAATCCAAATCTACGTGCGTAAAGATGCTGTCGGTGAAGAAAACTACGAAATCTTCAAGAAAGCTGACCTTGGTGACTTCCTCGGTGTCGAAGGTGAAGTTATGCGTACAGATATGGGAGAACTTTCTATCAAAGCTACTCATATCACACACTTGTCTAAAGCCCTTCGTCCATTGCCTGAGAAATTCCACGGACTTTCAGACGTTGAAACAATCTACCGTAAACGTTACCTCGATTTGATTTCTAACCGTGAAAGCTTTGACCGCTTTGTTACACGTTCAAAAATCATTTCTGAAATCCGTCGCTACCTCGATGCTCAAGGTTTCCTTGAAGTAGAAACACCTGTTCTTCACAACGAAGCTGGTGGTGCTGCTGCCAAACCTTTCATCACTCACCACAATGCACAAAACATCGACATGGTGCTTCGTATCGCAACTGAGCTCCACCTCAAACGTCTCATCGTTGGTGGTATGGAACGCGTTTACGAAATCGGACGTATCTTCCGTAACGAAGGTATGGATGCCACTCACAACCCTGAGTTCACATCTATCGAAGTTTACCAAGCTTACGCTGACTTCCACGATATCATGAACTTGACTGAAGGTATCATCCAGCACGCTGCTAAAGCTGTCAAAGGTGACGGACCTATCAACTACCAAGGAACTGAAATCAAGATCAACGAACCATTCAAACGCATCCACATGGTTGACGCTATCAAGGAAATCACTGGCGTTGACTTCTGGCAAGACATGACTTTGGATGAAGCCAAAGCTATTGCTGCAGAAAAGAATGTTCCAGTTGAAAAACACTACACTGAAGTTGGTCACATCATCAACGCCTTCTTCGAAGAATTCGTTGAAGAAACATTGATTCAACCAACATTCGTTTACGGTCACCCAGTTGCTGTGTCTCCATTGGCTAAGAAAAACCCAGAAGACCCTCGCTTCACTGACCGTTTCGAACTCTTCATCATGACTAAAGAGTACGGAAATGCCTTCACCGAATTGAACGACCCAATCGATCAATTGTCACGTTTCGAAGCACAAGCTGCTGCTAAGGAACTCGGTGATGACGAAGCAACAGGCATCGACTACGACTACGTTGAAGCCCTTGAATACGGTATGCCACCAACAGGTGGACTCGGAATCGGTATCGACCGTCTCTGCATGCTTCTCACTGACACAACAACCATCCGTGATGTCTTGTTGTTCCCAACGATGAAATAATAATCATATCCCATTATTTGAATAATGGGATATTTTTATATGAGGTATAAACGTGTTTAGAAAACTGAAGTCCCTTTTTAAGAAAAAATCAACTGTAGTTGAACAGCCTGAGACAAAGATCGAAGAAAGTCAATTAGACTTTCCCATAGACCGCGCAGATTATTTTTTCGATCATGCACTTGTATTCTATTGTGAAGAAAATAATATCCCGTCAGAAAAACTAAGCAAATCAGATATGCTAGAGATTAGTAAAAGAGCTGCCTTTCATCTCAGTGTCTTCGTCGCCTGGCTAGCAAAACATGATTTTCTGAATCCCCAAAGTGATAGCTTTAACCTTGAAGATGCACAAAAACTCAAGAATGAAACGATTACGGGTACAGACTATCTCTTTAAACATCTTGATGAAAAACTCTATTCATCTGATATTAGTGACACACTCCTCCCCTTCATCTCTGATTTTTATGAAGATTATATGGATTTCTGTTATACAGTCTTGGTTGATGATGTTGCTAGAACTGAATTTGATTGGAAAATCTATCACTTGGTTGAAGATGACATTGACGAGATGTTTACCAGTTACAAAGAACAATTAGTATAAATAGAAAAAAATTCTCTCGTAATTACCGTGAAACCTTCTTTTATATTTTGCTCTTGGAACCCTTACTCAAGTAACCGAACCTCCCATCACCGCTAGCATAGTGGTTAGTAAAAAAATAAGCTAGTTGATTCACCTGGTTTGTGATAATAAAACTTACCAAAGTTACTACTATAATTGCAAGTATCCCCAAACCATCACCTTCATGTTACTCTCCTAACATAAGGAAGTTGTTTAACTCAAAACTATCAAAAAGTTCTCCCTCTTGATAACTTCAGAGGGAGAACTTTCTGCTATTTAACGTAAGTATGCAATGGATAAGTAGGGAATTCAACTTCACGAGCTTTTTCAGATGTCACAAAGCCAGCTGGTGCATCTAATACTGTAGGAATTCGGTTGATAATAGTTGCACAGGTATGTGCAACTGTATCTGGTTTTGACACTGAGAAGACAAGATTAGGCTCACCAGTAATCTCCCAGTCACACATATCTCCATCATCTTCACGATATACCTTACCTATACATTCCACTTCAAACTCAACTCCTTGATGAGTATGAATCGTTGTTACTGCTGACATACCTGTCACGTCACCTGCTTTAATAGTTCGACCAAGAGTTGCAGAATAGACATCCTCATCTAGAACATAAGGAACACTCTTTTGAGAAATATCCTTAATGGTCCAATTCATTTTTGAACAAATAGCTTCAGCAGAATTCCACATATAAGATGGGAAACTTTCAGCACTTGCGATTTCAGCATCAAATCGTTCTAAATCATAACCAGCACCATGAGCTTCTGCAAGAGCAAGTCCATAGTCTTCTACATTATAGCTAACCTTACCTTTGATCTTATCGATTCTGTTTAGCCCTGCCATGGCAAGACAAGGCATATTAATCCAGTAAATATCTTGCATCCCAGATCCCATAATTGTAACGCCATATTTTTTCGCTAATTTATCTAAGCGATTGGTCTCAGATGGTGAGGTTGTCCAAGGATAAATGGCTTCTTCACAAGTTGTTATAACATTGACCCCATGCTTTATAGCTGTTTCGAAGAAATCATACATTTCTGGCATATAGGAAAGAATTGTCACGATGGCGATATCAGCATCACAATTGCTAAAGACTTCCTCCGCATTGTCTGAAATTAGGACACCAGTTTTATAACCGAGTCCTGCAAAATCACCTACATCTTGACCAACAATATTTGGATTATTATCAATCGCTCCAACGATTTCAATACCATGATCTAACATGTATTTGAAAAGAACTTGAGACATTTTCCCACAACCAAATTGTACTGCACGAATTTTAGTATTTTTCATAGATTTCGCCTTCTTTCTATAAAGGTTGTTATTTATTTCACAATTATATTATAATGTCTCTAGTAACTAGAGAGTCAATAGAAAGTTTGGTGGAAAATGAAAGACATTTTACGAATTGGAGAGTTCTCCAAATTAAATAATATTCCTATTCGTACGCTAAGATTCTATGACCAGATTGGTCTCTTGAAACCATATCAAGTCGACCCTGAAACCAACTATAGAGGTTATCATATTGAGCAATCATCCCTTGTGGATGCCATACAGTATTTGCGTCAACTTGACTTTTCTTTGGAAGAGATTAAGGAAATCCTGTCTGATATCGAAAATTCACACCTTCACAAACTGATTATCGACAAGTATCAGCAACTCATTGAAGAACAAAAACGTATCAAAAAACAACTTCGAGAAATTGAAATCTATCAATCTGGAGCCTTGCTTTACCAGACGAAATCCCACTCTCAACACTTGGAAATCCAAACATTTCCTGAACGTTCTCTTTATCGCTTTCAGATTGATTCAAATATCTATCAGATGTCAACTGAGGAATACGAACTCTATTTACGATGTTTTAAACAAGAAATCATACAATACAATCCTTTTTTCAATCATTTTAGTCGAGTAGGTTCAATTATGCCAAAAGAGAATTTCATCAGTCAAAACTTTGATTCCAAAGAGTTTACACTATTTGATGATGAACCCATCTATCACTCTCATCTAACCAAAAGCATACTCCCAGAAGGTAACTACGCTATACGTTACTGTAAATCATTCGAAGAAGAAATTAAGCTCTTGCCTCAATTCCTCTTAGATATTCGTGAACAAGGTTATCAAATTATTGGAGACTATCTGTGTGAGGTCATCCATGAGCAGCCAAGCCTAGAAGAACAAAAAAGAGATATGTTTATTCGGATGCAAGTTAGAATTGGAATAAACAGTTAAAAGTTTCTACCTAAACCATTTTCATAACTAGTATTTGCTATAATAGGTTTATCCTGCAACTTAGAAAGGGATTATACAATGCCAGAGGGAATTAATTTATTTCAGGACACTTTGATAAAATCACTTAAGTTTGGTTTTGTTGATAACATTAAATATCAAGAGGGTGGGTATTCTCCCCAAATTCTTGTGAATAATAGCGATGAAAAGCGCTATGTCTTGACAGACCTACAGGAAGAATTGAGTAAGTGTACTGCTTTCTACTTTTCTGTCGCCTTTGTCACTAAAAATGGAATTGCCATGATTAAGTCTCAGTTATCAGATTTAATGGACAAGAAAGTGCCAGGAAAAATCTTGATTTCCCCTTATCTAGATTTCAACGACCCTGATGCAATGCGTGAACTACTAAAGCTTAAAAACGTTGAAGTCCGTTTAACGCCTGAAAAAATGCAGATGCACGCCAAATTCTATCTTTTCGAACATACTGGTAAACAGGTATTAATTTCAGGTAGTTCCAACCTTACTCATACGGCTTTAAAAATTAATTATGAGTGGAATATCAAACTAACCTCTACTCATAACGGGGAATTCATTCAGAATACCAAATCAGAATTTGACCGTATTTGGGAACAGTCAGAGTTACTAACACCCGAAATAATTGATACCTATGCTAAAAAGAGAAAGAAGGTCATTAGTCTCACAAAGATTAATGATGAAGAAAAGCTCCCTTATTCAAGTGAAAAAATTGTTCCTAATAAAATGCAAGAGGCTGCACTAGAAGGACTTAGAAATATTCGGGAACAAGGAAAAGATAGGGCACTCGTTATCAGTGCCACAGGTACTGGTAAGACATTTTTATCTGCCTTTGACGTTAAACAATATAATCCTGAACGCATGTTATTTATCGTCCATCGTGAACAGATTCTCAAAAAATCTTTAATAGATTTTCAAAAAGTTCTGGGCTTTAATCCATCTGAAGGACATATTTATCACTCAGGTGACGATTTAACTGGTAAAAAATATATCTTCGCGACTATTCAAACATTGTCACGCGAGGAGAACTTAAAAGCATTTTCAAAAGACTTCTTCGACTATATTCTCATTGACGAAGTGCATAAGGCTGGGGCTGATTCATACAAAAAAGTTATGGACCATTTTACACCGAATTTTTATCTAGGTATGACAGCAACTCCTGAACGTACTGATGGCCAAAATATCTACGAGATTTTTGACTATAATATTGCCTATGAGATTCGCTTACAAGATGCATTAGAAAATGACATGCTTTGTCCTTTCGTTTATTTTGGTGTTAAAGACATTGAAATTGATGGTCAACTTATTGACGAAAAATCAAATATCTCAAACCTTACATCAGATGAGCGTGTTAAACATATTCTAAATAAAATTGATTTCTATGGTGTTTGTAATAATCAAGTTCGTGGACTTATCTTTTGCTCATCAAAATCAGAAGCCAGAGAGTTATCAATAAAACTTAACCAACATGGGAAACGTACCATCGCATTGACTGGTGATGACGATATCAACTATCGTGAAAAGGTTGTTAAGCAATTAGAAGATGGAGAGCTAGAATATATCTTAACCGTTGATATTTTTAATGAGGGAATAGACATACCATCCGTAAACCAGGTAGTTATGTTGCGTAACACGCAATCAAGTATTATTTTTGTTCAACAGCTTGGTCGCGGACTTCGTAAGCACAAAAGCAAGGATTACGTTACTATTATTGATTTTATTGGTAATTACAAAAATAACTATCTGATTCCAATTGCATTATTCGGTGATAAATCTATGAATAAAGATAATTACCGTCGTGAACTGCGTGAACCAAATATCTTGAGTGGTTTAACAACCGTGAACTTTGAGGAAGTTGCCAAAGAACAAATCTTCAAATCGATTACAAACACGGTTCTTTCTAACATGAAAATTCTCAAGGATGCTTATACAGATCTTGAAAATAAACTTGGTAGAACGCCTATGCTAATCGATCATTTAACCTTTGATAATATTGATCCAATAGTATTTTTTAACAATAATAGCTTCAAAAACTATGCAGATGTTATTAACAAATTTTCAAACAAGTCAATAGAACTCACTGACACTGAGATTAACTGGCTGAGTTTTATCACATTTGAACTTCTTCCTGGTAAACGAAAACATGAGCTGCTTCTACTTAAGGAACTTATCAAAAATGGTGAAGTCTCGAAAGATAAATTTATTGAGATTCTGGAAACTGAACAATTATCTACTAAAGACTCAATCATCTCCTCTGTTGAAAATGTATTAAGTCTTCAATTTCTTAAATCTCAAGAGGTAAAAAAATTCGGTACTGAACCTCTGGTCACTCTAGAAAAAAATGTTTATAAGCTCAATCCTGAGGTCCTAGATTGTTTCAAGAACTCTGATTTTGCCTTGCTTTTTAATGATGTTATTGAGGCTGGACTCTACAAAACGAATGATTATCCTGAAATATTTACAATCGGTCAAAAATATTCTCGTCGTGATGTCTGTAAACTTCTTAACTGGTCTAAGGATGAACCTCCACTTAATATTGGTGGCTATAAAATAGACAAGAACACTAACACTTGTCCAATCTTCATCACCTATCATAAAGATGATGAAATCAGTGATACTATCAAATACGAAGATGAGTTATTAAATGAAACTACTCTAAAATGGTTTTCTAAAAACAAGCGTACACTTGAGTCTCCAGATGTAAAAACAATTATCAATTCACCTGAAAATGGATTAGATCTAAAATTATTTATCATTAAAGATGATGCTGAAGGTGGAGATTTTTACTATTTAGGTGACTTAACCATCGTACCATCTACTGTTGAAGAATTAGTGCGCCCACTGGAAAGTGGTAATGAAAGTATTGTTACTATGAATTTCAAACTAGATAATCCTATTCCTGATACTCTCTATCGCTACATAACTAATAAATAAGAGCACCACATTTGTGATGCTCTTATTTTGATAACAATTCTACAGCTGGTCGGTCTACAGGTGCCCAATTTAAAGTTTTCAAGCGACTTGGCTCTAGCCAAGTTGAATCCTGATGTTCCAACAAATCTAGATTTCCAGAAACGAGTTTAGCATGAAAGGTTTTCATAACAACTGTTCCAAAATCATAATCATAGGAAGCTTCATTAACGAAGGAAATAATCTCAATCTGAGAATTTAATTCTTCATGAATCTCTCGAATTAATGCTTCTTCAGGTGATTCTCCTTCTTCCAACTTACCTCCAGGAAATTCCCAGTATCCTCCTAAACTTTTTCCTTCTGGTCGTTGGGCACAAAAGATTTTGCCATCCTTTTCGATGGCTGCTGCCACAACATTAATGATTTTTTTAGACATGTAACATTCCTCCAAATAGTATTCTATCAAAAAGCTATCATTACAAGCAAACTTTAATTTGTTATGAAAAAACGCTTCCCTCAAGTCGAGAGAAGCATTTTCTTATTTCCAAAATTTTGCTTTTGAGGCTGTGACCCAAGCTGATAGACAAGCTAGGGCTACTACTGCATAGATAGCGTATTGTTTCGCAGGATAAAGCCGGGCTTTGTTTTCTTCATGCCAGCGAGACTTCCAAAGGCCGATATAATCGCCCGTCATTCCAGGATTTTTAAGGCGCTCCATGTAATTGGCAGGTAGGTTATCAGTCTGATTCATCTGCACGTTAATGATAAAGATAACCAAAGCAAGCGCGATGACAACTACGAGTGCCAGGGTAATCTTTTTCTTAGCTGTTAGTTGTAATGTTTTCAATTATTTTTCTCCCTCATCTATGAAATCATCTACTCTTATAGTTTAATATAAAAAGGCAATCCTGAAAAGTCGTCTATGATATCAATGTCAGATAAGTCAATACCTTTCAAAACCTTGCACATCATCCTCATAGTGTTATAATAAAATTGTCGGTCTGTCTAGAAATAATGCAACTTTTAGGCAGAATGACTTAGAAAGAGGTGTTTATGACATCTTCAAAAAAGGTTTCCCTTTCTGAGGTAAACCAATCCATAGATACACCAAATAATAATCGTTTTTGGCAAAATCTTAAGGCTTTCTTGGGACCTGGGGCTCTCGTGGCCGTGGGTTACATGGATCCAGGAAACTGGATTACCAGTGTCGTCGGTGGGGCGACCTACAAGTATAGTCTTCTTTTTGTCATCTTAATTTCATCTTTAATCGCTATGCAGTTGCAACAAATGGCTGGAAAGTTAGGGATTGTGACTCAAATGGACCTGGCCCAAGCGACGGCCTACCACTCGCCCAAATGGTTGCGATACACGCTTTGGGTGATTCTGGAGCTTGCCTTAATGGCGACGGACTTAGCCGAGGTGCTTGGTTCTGCCATCGCACTGAACCTGCTCTTTGGTATTCCAATTATGGTTGCCATTCTGGTGACAGTCCTAGATGTTTTCCTACTCCTACTCATCATGAAGCTTGGATTCAAGAAAATCGAGGCTATTGTTTCAACCTTGATTTTGACCATCTTGGTTATCTTTGTCTACCTGGTAGCCTTGTCTGAGCCTAGTATTACGGGAATCCTCGAGGGTTATCTCCCTACGCCAGCGCTCTTTGAGCCACATGCTGCTGGGCACACCAACCAGTTGACTTTGGCACTTGGGATTGTAGGTGCAACCGTTATGCCACATAACCTCTACTTGCACTCATCCTTGTCACAGACTCGTAAGGTTGACTATTCAGATGGTAAAGACGTAACCAAGGCTGTTCGTTTCATGACCTGGGACTCCAACATTCAGTTGACCTTGGCCTTTGTGGTTAATTCCCTCCTCTTGATTTTGGGAGCAGCTCTCTTCTTTGGTCACGCTTCTGATATTTCAGCCTTCTCACAAATGTACAATGCCCTTCAGGACTCTAAGATTGCTGGTGCGGTTGCTAGTTCAACACTTTCAACTCTCTTTGCCTTGGCACTCTTGGCTAGTGGTCAAAACTCTACCATTACTGGTACCCTAACTGGTCAGATTGTCATGGAAGGTTTCCTCCACATGAGGTTACCTCAGTGGGTAATTCGTTTGTTCACACGTCTCTTTGCCCTACTACCTGTTATCGTTGTAGCCATTCTCTACGGCGATCAAGAAAAGACCCTGGATCAACTCTTGGTTTATTCACAGGTTTTCCTTTCAATTGCCTTGCCATTCTCTATTTTCCCGTTGATTTACTACACTTCAAAGAAATCACTCATGGGAAAACACGTCAATGCCAAGTGGAATACCTTCCTCGGTTATGCTATTGCTGTTGTTCTAACCATTCTCAATCTCAAACTTATCTTTGATACGTTTTAAACAAAAAAATAAGGCCAGCGCCATGCTGACCTTGTTTTAGTTTTTGAAGGCGTCAACGAGAACTTGGAATTCTTCGTTGCTGAGGGTAATCCCCTTGCCCATCTTGGTATGGTCTGGACTCCATGTACGGATGTCATACTTAGCAGGTGCGCCATTAAAGCTCACACGATTGAGTTCCTTAGTCCAACCCTTGTCATTCTCAGACAAGACCAAGAGTTTTTCTTCAATTTCAAATGAAAATTCTGCCATTTGCTTACCTCCACTAGCTTTATTCGTTTTTTTCTGTGAAAATTGTGTGTTTTAGAAAGAAGTTATCCACAAAAATTCACCTTTCATGCTATAATTATTTTATCAAGAAACGAGGGAAATGACCATGATAAACTTTTTAGAAGCCGTAAAGCATCAGCTTCATCAGTTTGTGGAAACAGGTCACAGCAAACCTGTCCACCTAATGCAGAATCAACTTATTAACGATATCTATCATGCTATTGATCATAATCAAATGGTCATGCTGACATCCAATCAGAAGACCTATAAAGGCTACATCAACCGTTATGACAGGGAGCGACAAGCCATCTTTATCGAGCAAGATAAGATCATCAGCATGATTGAACTTAAAGAAATCAAACGTCTAAAAATCATATCACAACGAGGTTAAGTTTATCAGTTAACCTCGTTTTATTATTAGGTTGACTATTTCAAAATCACTTGCTATAATAAGTTAACTATTCATTTAGGAAAGGTTAACTAAAAATGACACAAAATCGTACATTGTCACTTATTCTTCCAGCCTTCGGTGCAGCTATCATTGCCGCACTAGCTCAAATCATCATTCCAATCGGAGCAGTTCCCATTACGCTGCAAACTTTCGCTGTCGGACTTGTTGCTGCAATTCTTAAGTCAAGAGAGGCAACACTTGCTGCTACCCTCTACCTGATTCTAGGTGCCATTGGTCTTCCAGTTTTTGCAGGTGGAGGCGGTGGGCTCCAATCCTTCTTTGGCCCTTCAGCTGGCTATTTGTTGGCCTATCCATTTTTCGCATTTGTCACTTCAAAACTGACACATGCTGAGACTCCTATCTGGAAAATCTTTGTGGCTTTTGTTTTGGGTGATGCACTTGTCTTTATCGGTGGTATCCTCAGCCTGCACTTTCTCGGAAAGATGGGATGGTCTGCAGCTGTGGCTGTTGGTTTGACACCTTTTATCATTCCTGATCTCTTAAAAGGTCTCATCATCGCTTTGGTGACTAAGCCGGTCTTAAAAGCTCTTAAAAATCATAGCTACTTTAACTAAAAAAGATTGAAGACTTTGTTCGCGTGAACAGAATCTTCAATCTTTTTATTTGTCAAAATAAATATCATAGTGCTTTGAACAAGCAGGATTGAAAGCTCTGTGACAATTGGGACAAGCTTCTACATCTTGATACTCCTCAATTGTCATCTCATGCCTACAAACGCCACAGATAAGGACCTTGTCCTGCTTCAATTGACAAGGATAAGCTCGAAAGCTATGTTTCTCTAAGCAATCATGACACTGATAACAGGCATAATACTTCTGGCACTCGAAGCATTTTAGGGCAACTATATCTAGTGGGGAATGGTAGTGTTGACACCTACTCTGATCATCTACCAGGAGCCCATTGATTTGACTTGTCATTAGGCACGAACAGTTTTGCTTGAACCGTCTTTTTGGTAGAGGTTAATCAAACCTTCTTTAGTTGAACGAATCATGTCACCAGGTTTAACTTCTTGTGGCACGGTAATTGTAAGAAGTTCCATTGGGTTTGGTGCACGGTCAATCTTGTTACCATTGGCATCGTGAAGGTCTTTGATATCACACTCGAAATGACGGAAGCCTGGTCCGTAGAATTCAACGTGGTCACCTTCGAGGATAACGTTACGTTGACGGATAGTAGCTGTCATAGTTGCTGGATCAAAGTCTACGACTTCACCAACGAATTTGTATTGTGGAATCTTACGACGAGCTCCAAAGAGTTGTTCGTTTTCTGTTGGTGTCTTGTAGTAGAAACCTGTTGCCAATTCACGCTGGGCAACTTTCCAGAGTTCGTTAATCAAATCATCTTTGATGGCATAAAAGGCTTCTGCACTTTCCATGTAAGCGTCACAAGCAGCCTTGTAACAGTTGGCAACTGTTGATACGTAGTGGACAGATTTCATACGACCTTCGATTTTAAGGCTGTCAACACCATTGTCGATAAGGTCAGGGATATTTTCAATCATACACATGTCAACGGCTGACATTGAGTATTCTTCAGGAACTTCACCGTGTATACTCTTTCGCTCTTGGCCGAATGGCATATCGTAAAGGTCATATTTCCAACGGCAAGACTGTGAACAACCACCACGGTTGGCATCACGGTCTGACATGTGGTTAGAAAGAGTACAGCGACCTGAGTATGAGATACACATAGCACCATGGACAAAGGCCTCAATTTCAAGATCCGTACGTTTACGGATTTCAGCCAATTCTTCCATAGTTACCTCACGTGCCAAAACAACACGGGTCAAGCCATACTGTTTCCAAAAATGGAAGGTTTCAACGTTTGTCGCAGATGCTTGCGTTGACAAGTGGATGTTAAGTCCTGGAGCGTAGGTTGAACAGATTTCAATCAAGGCTGGGTCAGATACGATAACAGCATCGAGTCCCATATCACGCAACTCGCGGAACCATTCACCAGCACCTTTTTCATTTCCTTCATGGGTAACCATGTTTGAAGCAACGTGTACATCAACGCCACGAGCGTGAGCGTATTCGATACCTTCACGAAGCTCATCCATGGTAAAGTTTCCGGCACGGCTACGCAAACCATAGGCTTGTCCACCAACGAAAACAGCATCTGCGCCGTAATTTACAGCGACTTTCAATTTTTCCAAAGTCCCAGCAGGTACCAGAACCTCTGGGCGTTTTTTAGTTGTAGTCATAATTTCTCCAATTTGCAAGATTGTCGATTTTAGTTTTGAGAAGGCTCCTTCGTTCCCTGAAAATGGAAAACTCACAAACGAAGGAGGAAGTGTTTTTATTTTACACGGTCAGGTTCATAGTCGTAGAAACCTGTGTCCAAACCACGGTTGGCTGGGTGTAATTTATGAATAGCCTCATCAAAGAGAAAGGCTTGGTCTTGTGAAAATTCGCCAGCCTCGATGAGGTCACGAGCCTTCACAAAGTACTCAGTGATTTTTACAAAGTTTTCACCTGGGCAATAAACACCGTCTAACTTCCAGTGATCAAAACCATGTTCAACGAGTTCTGAAAGTTTAGTCATCATATCCAAGTCATTGTTGGCAAAGATATGTGTTCCATGCAAGTCTTCATAAACTGAGTAGTGAGAATCTGGATCTCCTGGCTCAGAAAGGAAGAGGTCACGTTCTTTGGTAACAGCTTCATCCGTTTTGATAAAGTTGTAGTAGTTTTGAAGAAGCGGACGTTTTGAGTGGTGAATGATACTTGCACCATAAACCAAAACCTCAGCTGGAATTTGAAGATTTTCAGCCATGACGAAAAGTTCCGCAGATGGAATTTCACGAGCCAAAACAGCTTCAGAAGCTCCAGCTTGTTTGCCCCAGAAATTAATCTGACGGCTAGAGGTTACCATGGTTGAAGCATCATAAATCATTTTGAAGGGGCGTTTGTCACGGTTACAAATGTAGAAAACTCCTGCATCACCAACCGTGATATAATCTGCCTTGATTTCTTCAAGAAAATCAAGGTAGTCTGGAAGAGCATCCATCATACCTTGGTGCATGAGGGCGTTAACGGCAACAGTCAATTCCTTGCCAGACTCATGTACCAGCTCTGCAATCTTTCGCATCTCTGCGAATGAAAAAGGCTTAGGCAAACGAAGGCCAAAAGCTTTTTCGCCGATGTAAATACGATCTACGCCAAGTTCTAGGAGCTCACGTGCCTGCTCGTAGCTCTCAGCAGTCGCTGTAATCACTATTTTTTCCATAACTCACATTATAGCACAAATGATTTGATTTTTTTAGAATTTTTAGACTCAAAACTCTGTATCTAAATATTTTTAATTAGTTTTTGAATACTATGATTTTTACAAAAATCAAAAAAAACTTTGCAATATAAAATTTTTGTGGTATTATTAATGAGATTCTAAATAGTGAAATACTGACTAAGTATTTTAACCTACACGAAAAAGTGATTTAGATATTTTATATAGAAAGGAGGCAGACATGGCTGACAACTTACACCGTCAATTTGATCACATCGAAGATTTCGAGACTGAGCGTCCTCAAACGACGAATTATCAAGATTATCAAGGTTTAAATAGTAATAGTATTAAGCTACAAGATATGATTTTCTTTGGACGTATCTCAAGCTTCTGTGTTTCAACAGTCCTAGTTGCCTTCCTTTTCTTGGTAGCACAGGTGGCTACCTTCTGGGCCTTCTTCTGGGCAATTACCATCAGCGTCATTGGTCAGATAGGCATTTATGTCCTAATCGAATATTATAAAGCACAAAAACGTTGACTGTTTGGTCAACGTTTTTGCGTACTAAAAAAAGCCTCATGGGCTTTCTTTTTTTATTTTGCTTCTGCTGCTTCTTCAGAGATATCTTTGATATCAATGACGATATCATCAACGATAGCTTTGGTTTCTGCTTCAACATCTGCTTGCTCAGGAGTTACTTGTGCTGTTTTCTCTTTGATAAGTTCAAAGCTCTCTTTGGCAAAGTCAGCAACTTGAGCTGTTTTTTCTTGAACTGCTTTTGTCAAATCATCTGCAGTGATGTCGCCATTTTCAAATTTTGTTTTATAGTCTTGGAAAGTATCGACTGCCAAATCTTTGTAGTCGCTAGCTTTTTCCACCACTTGATTTTGATAAGCTTTTGGATTTTCTTTGAATGAAGCGATTTCTTCATCAATACGTGCTTTAACAGCTTTACCTTTTTCAGTTGTAAAGAAGTAAGCTGCTGCAGCTCCAGAAGCTACACCAATGATTAGGGTGTTTAAAAATTTACTCATGAAAAGACCTCCTTATTTTTTCTTGTCTTTTTTACCAAATAGTTTTGAAGCAACCTTACCGATAGCAAAGGCTGAACCTGCTTTACCGACACTTGCTCCTGCTGCACTTGCTTTCGCACCGAGGTAACGAGCTTCAGTATTCAAGTCAGAAACACTTTCTGAAAGCTCAGCTACTGCTACGAAGAGAGGATCGATTGTTTGAACTTTTTCATTAACATCTTCAACCAAGACATTTGCCTTAGCCAAGATTTCATTTGTTTGATGAAGGGTTACATTAATATCTGTGCGAAGCACAGCAACTGTTTCTTCAACTTCTTTAACCACATGACGGGTACGAAGTAGAGTAGGGATTAATGCAATGAGAAACGCAGCAAGTGCGATTGCGATAATAAGAAATGCAATTTCTGCCATAGTTTAGGACTCCTTTGACCTTTTTTAAAAGGTCGCTACAAGAAAACTGAAGTAGAACCTCCAGTTTCCAGTGACCTTTGTTATGATAATTTTCATTATATTATAACAAAGTCTGAGCTATATGACTAGTTTTTCATTTTATAATCTGCCTCTGGGCGTTGCTTTCGCAAGTATAACAAGGTAGCACCCAAGATGATAATGGCGATGCTGACCCATTGGGAAACACGCAAGCCAGCAAACATGAGGCTATCCGTACGCATGCCTTCAATGACAAAACGTCCAAACCCATACCAGATAAGGTAAAATGAGGTCACATCTCCTTGACGCAGTTTCTTATTAAAGCGTCTTAGTCCTAGGATAATGATAAATCCGACCAAGTTCCAGAGACTTTCGTAAAGAAAGGTCGGTACACGATAACTACCATCAATGTACATCTGTTGGCGAATAAATTCTGGGACATAATTCAGATGATTAACTGCTTTTCCGTAGGCCTCCTGGTTAATAAAGTTTCCCCAGCGACCGATACTCTGAGCAATCATAACGCCAGGTGCCGCGATATCTAGAAAATCCAAGACAGCAATGACATGACGTTTAGCAAACCAATAGAGAACAGCTGCTCCAGCAATCAAGCCACCATAGATGGCAATTCCACCATTCCAAATTGCAAAAATTTCAGAAGGATTTTGACTGTAGTAGGACCACTGGAAGATCACATAGTAGAGCCTAGCACCAACAATGGCTATCGGAAAAGCAAGAAGAATAAAATCTAAGATGTTTTCAGGGTCAATTCCCTTTTCAGGAGCCCAACGCTGAGCCAGATAAACGGCAAGTAAGAGACCAGATACGATACAGATGGCATACCAATGAATACTAATGGGGCCAAGCCTTAGAGCAATAGGATCAATAGTAGCAAACATTAGTCTTCACCATTCTTACTAATGAGGTTGGTCAAACGTTCTTCAAAGGTTTTGGTTGCATCAAATCCCATTTGCTTAGCACGGTAGTTCATGGCTGCAGCTTCGATAACGACTGATACGTTACGGCCTGTCTTAACAGGAATGCGGACACGTGGAATCTTAACGCCTTGCAATTCGATTTCTTCATTCCCATTTCCAAGACGATCAAAGACCTTACCGTCTTCAAAATTTTCAAGATAGATGGCCAACTGAACTTGAGAAGAATTACGGACAGCACTAGCTCCGTAGAGACTCATGACATCAATGATACCAACCCCACGAATCTCAAGAAGATGGCGGAGGATTTCCGCAGGCTCACCCCAGAGAGTTTCCTCATCCTTAGCATAGACATCCACACGGTCGTCAGCGACAAGGCGGTGACCACGTTTCACCAACTCAAGCCCTGTTTCACTCTTACCAATACCAGAGTCACCCTGGATGAGAACACCCATGCCGTAGATATCAACCAAAACACCGTGAACACTGGTTCGTTCAGCTAATTGTGAGTTAAGATACCAAGACATGTCCCCTGAAAGTGACGATGTGCCGTTTCGTCCTTGAAGAACTGCTACGCCATTTTCCTTAGCAGCTCGAAGCATCTCTTCCGGAATATCAAGACCACGCGCCACGATAACAGCTGGAGTTTCCGCTTTAAACATATTAGTAAAAACAGAATAACGGTTATTTTCAGTCATGGTTTTAAGGTAGGACCACTCCTTCATCCCAACCAACTGCAGTCGTTCCGGTGAATAATAGTCAAAATAACCTGTCATTTCTAAACCAGGACGAGAGATATCAGCAGTTGTTATCGTTTTTGCCAAAAGCTCCTTATTCCCATAGACAACCTTGAGTTTAAGCCTGTCAACCAACATTTTAACGGTTACTGTCATGTTATTTCCTCCGATTATTTACTAGTTTCATTGTATCATAAAAAGGTTTTCAATGCGGTTCTCAAAGCAAAAAAGACCTATGACTAGCACTAAGGCCAATCATAGGTTAATGTCTATTAACAATTACTTACCAATTCCACTCATCTTCAACAGGTTCAGCGTTTTTACGTTTGCGTCCATCCTTGAGTTTGATTTCGGGATAAATATCTTCTTTGTAAGGAAGGAGAAAGGCTAAAACCAAGTATAGAAAGATCCCAAACTGCGTTGAAACCATGAGAATAATAGCCAAAATACGAGCCAGAGCTAGGTCCCAGCCAAACTTATCTGCCAAACCTGCAACAACACCGGCGACGAGTCTATTTTTTCGCGTCTTATAAAAACGATTTGACATGTTCTTCTTCTCCCATCATTTCTTTAATTTAATTATATGATTTTTTTAAACTAAAAAAATCAGCCCTAGGACTGATTTAGAAAAATGAGCTTGCCTCGGCACAAACCACATCCAAATTTCTGTGTATTGACACGGCGTTTGCGACGGTAAATACGACCACAAGATTGGCACTGATAGAGGTAGTAGTTCTCCTCCTGACCTTGCATCTTTGGAGCGTATCTAAGGCCATCAACCTTGGCTAGTAAATCCTTAAAATCTCTATCCGCATGCTTGTAGCCCTTCCCTTGAAAATAAAGGTGATAATGACAGAGTTCGTGGCGGACGATTTTTCGAAAGGTTTCAAGTCCGTGTTCCTCATAGAGTTTTGGATTAAAATCTAAGTGTCCATCCTTGGGAAAGAACCGACCTCCAGTGGTACGGAGACGCTTGTTCCACAAGGCTTGGTGCTTAAATTCCCAGCCGAAATCTTCTATAGAAACAGTCTTAACATAATCAGTTAGATTCACGCGGATTCACCAAGGAGAGATTAAGTTTTTCATGCTCTAAGTCAACTTTTGATACCCACACGGTAACCAAGTCCCCAACAGAGACAACCTGACTTGGGTGGTTAACGAAGCTCTTACTCATCTCTGAGATGTGGATAAGACCATCCTCATGGACACCGATATCCACAAAGGCACCAAAGTCCACAACGTTACGGACCGTTCCTTCAAGTTTTTGTCCTACTGACAAATCTTTGAGTTCAAGAACATCTTGACGAAGCACTGGTGCTTCAAAATCGTCACGGAGGTCACGGCCTGGTTTCAAAAGGTCAGCAATGATATCTTTGAGGGTTTCCTGTCCAAGCCCCAGCTCTTCTGCCGTTTCTTTAAGATTAATAGCCTTCAATTTTGTCTTGGCAGAATCGTCCAAGTCTGTGATAGCTAACTGCTTGAAGAGGGCTTTTACCGCTGGGTAAGACTCTGGGTGGACCCCTGTATTATCCAAGATATTCTTGGCATTTGGAATACGAAGGAAACCGGCGGCTTGTTCGAAGGCCTTGACACCAAGACGTGGGACTTTTTTGATTTCCGCACGTGATGCAATCTCACCATTTTCCTCACGGTAGGCGACGATATTTTCAGAGATGGTCTTATTGAGTCCTGACACGTGTGACAAGAGGGTACTACTTGCCGTATTGACATTGACACCGACTTGGTTAACCACGGTATCAACGACGAAATCAAGATTTTCAGACAGTTTCTTCTGACTAACATCATGCTGGTATTGGCCTACTCCGATTGATTTAGGGTCAATCTTAACCAACTCAGCCAATGGGTCTTGGAGACGACGGGCAATAGAAATAGCAGAGCGTTTTTCGACCGTCAAATCTGGAAACTCATGGCGAGCCAACTCTGATGCAGAGTAGACAGAGGCACCACTTTCATTAACAATGACATAAGAAGTTTCTGGGAAATCCTTGAGGACTTCTGCCACAAAAGCTTCACTTTCACGGCTTGCTGTTCCATTACCGATTGCAATAATCTCAATGGCATACTTGTTGATGAGGTCAGCCAAGTCTTTTTTAGCCTGTGCGATTTTAGCCTGACTTGCTGGAGCTACTGGATAGATAACTTGCGTTGTAATGAGCTTACCAGTTTGGTCAACCACGGCCAACTTAGCCCCTGTACGAAAGGCTGGGTCAAAACCAAGTACCATCTTGCCTTTAAGTGGCGATACTAGAAGGAGGCTTCGAAGATTTTGAGAGAAAAGTTGAATAGCACCATCTTCTGCTGCTTCAGTCAATTCGCTTCGGATACGACGCTCCATAGCTGGAATGATTTTCTTCTTGAGAGATTGATTGATAACTTCCTCGATATAGTCATTTTTTTGTTTGAAACGAGCACTGTAGAAACGGTGCATTTTCTCAAGATTGTGCTTAAAGCTTACCTTGATAACGCCTAGTTTCTCCCCACGGTTAAGGGCTAACGTACGGTAACCTTGAAGTTTAGACACCTTATCCTCAAAATCATAGTAAATCTTGAAAGTTTCTTTTTCATCCAGCGATTGATCCTTGAGGGTTGAAGTGATGTCACTGTTGTTCCAGATTTCGTTGTAGGTCCAAGAGCGCAAGCTATTGTCCTCAGAAAAGGCCTCAACCAAAATATCCACAGCACCCGCAAGAGCCTTATCAGCTGTTGGAAAGGCTTCAGATATCAGCTTTTCAGCTTCAGCCTTGAGGTTTGGACTATTTTGCAAGATAAGACGAGCCAATGGGAAAAGACCTGCTTCACGGGCAATAGTCGCTTTGGTGCGGCGTTTTTCCTTATACGGAAGGTAGAGTTCTTCCACGTCTGCCAACTTTTCAGCCACTTCAATGGCTGCCTTGAGTTGGTCAGTCAATTTGCCCTGTGCATCGATCTTAGCCAAAACCGTTTCCTTGCGGTCTTGAAGAGTAGTCAAGGACTTGTCCATATCAATGATAGCCTTGATTTGCGTTTCATCCAGATTGCCTGTTTTTTCCTTACGGTAACGGGCGATAAAGGGGATGGTATTGCCTTCTGCGGTCAATTCCAAAACAGTTTCAACTTGTTGTTTTTTTAGGCCCAATTCCTGAGCCAATGTCTCTAGATTACGATTTTCCATAAGTTCTATTATACCACGATAGGAGATTTGCTTGGGTAGAAAACCTTGTAGCTGAAGCGAGAATTTTTAAGCAAGAGGTAGTATAATAGAAAGGTAAACCTATTGTTAAGGGCTATTTCTAACAGAAATGATGCCCTTAGTATCTTTTTGCAACTGAACTCGGGCTATTTCTTTCGGAAAATAGATGCATCTTCCTAGAAGCAGAGCTTCTTCGGTCGATGCCCTCTTTTCTCTTAGAAATGACGCCCTTAGTATCTTATTTTAACTCGGAGGCTTTTTATGGCGGTTATTCAGAAAAAAACAAATGAACTTGAAAGCATGATGGCATCTTTTGCGGCTATCCCTGATTTTGAGAAGGCGGGAACTGATCCTAAGAAGGACAAACGTCTTCAAGAAGATAAGAAGAAATAATAGTTATGGCTATTTTTCATCAACTACCAGATAGCGTTTTGCAGCTTCTGGCAGTTTTTCTATCTATTATTATCGAAGCCCTGCCCTTCGTTTTACTGGGAAGCATCTTGTCTGGCTTTATCGAAGTCTTCGTGACCCCTGAAAAGGTCCAAAACTTCCTGCCGAAAAACAAGGTCCTAGCTATTCTCTTTGGAACTCTAATTGGTTTTATTTTCCCTTCTTGTGAGTGTGGGATTGTTCCCATTATCACGCACTTTTTAGAGAAAAAAGTGCCTAGCTACACGGCTATTCCTTTCATGGCAACAGCTCCTATCATTAATCCAGTTGTTCTCTTTGCGACATACACAGCCTTTGGGAACTCTTGGTACTACGTAATTTTACGTTTCGTCGGGGCTTTCTTGATTGCCATGATTTTGGGAATTTTACTGGGCTTTGTGGTGGATGACCAGATTCTCAAGGACAACCGTAAGGTTAGTCATGTGCACGACTATAGTGGTTTGTCAGCTGGTAAGAAAGTCTTTCAAGCTCTGGTTCATGCGGTTGACGAGTTCTTCGACACTGGGCGTTACTTGATTTTCGGAAGCTTGGTGGCAGCAAGTATGCAGACCTACCTACCGACCCGTATCCTCACGACCATCGGTCATAATTCAGTGACAGCCATCCTGATCATGATGCTTCTGGCCTTCATCCTCTCGCTTTGTTCAGAGGCCGATGCCTTTATCGGGGCTTCGCTGCTCTCTAGTTTCGGAGTGGCACCAACGGTTGCCTTTCTCATCATTGGTCCTATGGTTGATATCAAGAACTTGATTATGATGAAACACCAGTTTAAGACACGATTTGTCGGTCTCTTTGTAGGAACCGCAAGTCTGGTGACAATCATTTACTGTCTGCTATTGGGGGTGATTTAATGTTACGTTTTCTCATCTTATCTGGATATTTTGAGCTCGTCATGTACTTGCAAGTTTCTGGCAAGCTCAACCAGTACATTAACATCCACTACTCCTACTTAGCCTACATTTCCATGGTGCTTTCCTTTATCCTCGCTGTGGTTCAACTCATCGTTTGGATGAAGCAGATGAAGGTTCACTCGCATTTGTCAGGTCGAGTAGCCAAGGTAGCCAGCATCGTTCTCTTGGCCTTTCCAGTCCTCACGGGGCTCTTGGTGCCAACAGTAACCTTGGATGCCAATACCGTGTCAGCTAAGGGCTATCATTTTCCACTAGCGGCAGGGAGCGATCCTAATCAGGCTGACCAAGAGGGAACGACTATCCAGTACTTGAAGCCAGACACCAGCTCCTACTTCACCTCCTCAGCTTATGAGAAGGAAATGACCAGAGAGCTCGCCAAGTACAAGGGACGTGAGACCATCCAGATTACCACAGAAAATTACATGGAAGTCATGGAGCTCATCTACCTCTATCCTAACGATTTCGTAGGCAAGAAGGTCACCTATACCGGTTTTGTTTACAATGACCCACAAACCAAGGGTTATCAGTTCATCTTCCGTTTCGGAATTATCCACTGTATCGCCGATTCAGGTGTTTACGGACTAGCGACGACAGGAAGTGACCAAACCTTTAAGGACAATACCTGGGTGAAAGTCACTGGTACCATCACTGTGGATTATTATCAAAATCTCAAACAGAGCCTGCCTATTCTCAATTTGACTGAGGTCAAAGAGGTCGGTCAGCCTGACAATCCTTATGTTTATCGCGTATTTTAAAAAGCCAAGTTCAGTTGAACTGGCTTTTTCTTCTTGTATTAAAAACATTTGTCTAGGTTTCTTATGCTAGTGCTGCTGCTTTTTCAAGGGCTTGATCGGTCGACTCGCAGATATGGTCTGGTCCAATAGTTTGGATAAAGCCTGATTTTTCAAGCACTCGGTAGGGTTGAGCATTAACGTGAGAAAGAAGCAAGGTCATGCCACGTTTTTGACAAATGGCCAGGGTTTCTTCAAGGGCATCTAGACCTGAGATATCCATGGCTGGAACGTTTCGCATGCGTAGGATGAGAACATTCTTAGTTTCATCATTGATCACATTCAAGAAGTTATTGGCTGCGCCAAAGAAGAGGGCACCAAAAACTTCATAGACGACAGCGTTTTTAGGAACTTGTTTCAAGTCGCTATCCTCGGACAAAACTGGATCGTCCAGATTTTCCTTGTCCACCCACTGACGGATTTGAGCCACATCGGACATGCGTTTGAGGAAGAGGAAGGCTGCTAGGACCATACCAAATTCGATGGCAACCACTAGGTCAAAGAAAACGGTTAGAATAAAGGTCACTAGCAGGACCGCCACATCACTCTTAGGGGCACGTTTGATCATACGACCAACTGTACGCCAACCACTCATGTTATACCCGACAATCATTAGGATTGAGGCCAGACAGGTCATAGGAATCAATGAGGCGTAAGGCATGAGGAAGAGTAAAATCAGAAGCAAGGTGAAGGCATGAACCATACCTGCTACTGGTGTTCGTCCGCCATTTTTGACGTTGGCTGCGGTACGGGCAATAGCACCCGTTGCCGGAATCCCGCCAAAGAGGGCTGACATGATATTCCCAACACCTTGGCCGACCAATTCTGCATTAGAGCGGTGATTACCACCAATCATGCCATCTGAAACCACACAAGAAAGTAGCGATTCAATGGCTGCCAGTATGGCAATGGTGAAGGCTGGCGAAATCATTTGACGAATCAAAGAAAATGATAGATCAGGAACCGTAAAACTTGGGAGTCCCGACTTGATGGTGTAAAGGTCACCAATGGTTTTGACTGGGAGATGACCAAAAGCTACGATGGCTGTGGTCACAAAGATAGCAACCAGAGAACCCGGAATTTTCTGAGAAAGGCGTGGCCAAAAGATTTGAATGAGCAGGGCCAAAATACCGATAGCTAGGGTCGCCCAACTAATACTCGAAAGATGCTCTCCATAGGCAATCATCTTTTCCAGAAACTCAGCTGGCACGGACTTCATCTCAAGGCCTAGAAAATCCTTAATCTGTCCAGCCACAATCCCAACGGCAATCCCCAAGGTAAAGCCAAGTGTGATGGTTTTGGGAATGAATTTAATCAGGTCGCCAAAACGCAGGAGCCCCATGATAATAAGCATGAGTCCCGCCATAAGCGTGGCAACAGTCAGACCCGCCATGCCATACTGGGCGATGATGCCATAGATGATGACAACGAAGGCTGCAGTAGGTCCACCAATCTGAACTCGACTACCTCCTAAAAAGGAAATAAAAAAGCCTGCAACCACTGCTGTGTAAAGACCTTGTTCGGGATTAACACCAGAGGCAATCGCTAGGGCAATCGACAAGGGTAGGGCAATGATAGCCACGATAACTCCTGCAATCAGGTCCTTGATGAACTGTCCCTTAGAATAATCCTTGATAGTGGTGAAAAATTTGGGTGTGATATATTTTAAAGCGTCCATTTTTTCCTCCTAACTATTATCCTAAAACTCTTTGACTTAACTCTTTTTTCAATGAGTGTCAGACGCTTATCATTTTTACAGTCTTATGATAGCACAGGAAATCCCCATTTTCTAGGGGATTGAGAGATGTAAACGTATTATTTCAAGAATTTTTTAACTTTCTTAGTTTAGAAGTGAAGACATCAAAAAACAAGTCCAGACTATGGACTTGTTTTAACTTATCATGGCTTGATAGATTTCTCTTGAATTACCAACTGGTTGGTAAGGAAATCGGAATGTTAAGCTTGACCTTCATCTTGCCATTGGTCACAGTGGCTTGCTCAATTTCGTAGCCGATTTCAGGAAGCTTGAGCTGAATCTGATTGTTTACCATGCGAACACCACTGCTTGACTGGGCAATACTCTTCTTGAGGTAAGGCAGAACCAGTGATTTAGGTACAGGGAGACGACCCAGGTGGGCACCTGCCAAGTCTAATAGGATGACTTCCTTGTTTGTGCTGACCGTGAAATCAAGGCTGAATGTTGATTCGATAGGTCCAAGAGACACTGGTAGCTTAGCTGTGAGATAAGAATCATTCAACTCTACAGTACTGTTTAGCAAGGTCTCGTCATTAGAATCAGCCATGCTTGCTTTTAGGATTTGACGAAACTGGTTGCTATCAAGATTAATCTCGGTTGAAACCCCACCTGATGAGAGGGACGCTCCACCAATACCAGCCTGGGCTAGATCGGCAAGAGATGTTTGTGTAGATACATTTTTTAATTGGTCCTGACTGTCAATTTTGTCCGGAATGAGTAGAGCCGCCACTGCAAAAAATAGGACAATGACGAGGACAATGAGTCGTTTAAACCATTTCCACATAGGGATACCTCATTTCAATTTTTCACTTTTGACGTCTATTGTACTGTAATCAAGGGAAAAAAGCGAGTAAGAACTGGAAATTCTCTCATATTTTCTTAATTCAAGAGGTAGGGTTCGAGAGCTTCATAGACTTTTAAGTAAGCATTGGCATAAAGGTGGACACCGTCATAGGTGTGCTCAGCCTTCTGCTCTTTCCTATCATTGACCAGCCCAGCATTACAATTAATAAAGTGGCAGCCATAGGTTTGGGCGATTTCCTCGAGTGCCTGATTACAACGGTCAAGATTTTCAGTTGTTCGCAGTTTCATCCACTGGATTGAAGCCTTGGTCTGCCAAGGTAAATGAAGATTGGCTGGGTAGAAAGCCATGAGGTAAATCTTGGTATGGGGCAAAATAGCAAATGTTTGCTCCAGAATTTGGCTGATATTTGCCGTCATATGTTGTAACCACTGAACTCCATAAGGCTCCTCGGTCATGTCATTGGTACCGATATTGATGAAAACCTTACTCGGTTGCAGATCCAAAAGCAGGGGATGGAGATGCTGGTGAAATTCATCCGTATTCAAACCACTAATGCCCCGATTGTAGATGATATCGTCGATACCTCTACTCCTAGCGATTTCACAAATGGGAAAAAGCTCCATGAGAGAGGAGCCCGTGAAAAGCGTCTCCCCCTTGATAGCGACCTCATTTAAGTACTGATAATTTTTAAGTTTGATTTCTTTTAATTCATCCATGATAACTTTCTTCTATATAATTTTATCTAAATGAGGGAGAAGGCAAAGAGCAACCCTACAACCGTATTGGCCAAGGCGTGAATAAAGACACTTGGAAGAATGGAGCCATTTGCTTTCTTTTCATTGATAGCACCCAAAACGAAAGCTATGAGACTAATAAAGGCAAAAATAGCCATAGCTTTTAGGTCACCGATTAGTTGGATAAACATATACCCATGGATGAGCCCAAATAAGAGAGACTGAACCAGATTTGCTCCTAGAAATCCTAGTTTTCCTTGCATCCTTTTTAATAGAAAACCTCTAAAGAAGATTTCTTCAGGCAAGGCAGTCCCTAAGATAGCGTAGGCTAGAATAGCAGGAAGAGCTCCAATTCCCTTTCCAGAAAAATCTGCTGTGGCCGTTTTGCTAGAGTCAAACCAACTAAAGACTACAATCGAAAAAAGAGTAAAAAGTAGGGTAAAACCAAAAATGGTCAGTAGTAATTGCCTCTTCTTCTGACTCTCAACTTTCTTCAACCCAATCCAGTCAAAGAAACCGACCCTTTTCCTGCTCCAAATTAACCAAGTGATAAAAGGAACGACAGAGACTATGAGCAGTTCCATAATACCGCTCATCAGTTTAGACATAAATAGGGTCATGAGTTTGTCCTCCATTTCTATTCAAAAGACAGCTTCGTTCTTTTGAAAACGATTACCTTTACACCTTGATTATACTACTTTTAGGGCTTGAATATACAATATAAGTGCACAAT